>NZ_JAVKEA010000014.1:0-5920 GCF_040221695.1 Coleofasciculus sp. E2-BRE-01
TCTCACGGATTTTCTCCCAAGACTATTAAGAAAATCTTAAATATACATGGGTACAAATTGAGAAGGATAATTGGCTCAAACGCTTACATAGTAACGGTTTAGGCTTCTATCCTCAATCGGGATGGGGGGAACTTCAGTTTAGAGGAAGGTAATTTTACCGATAATATTACTGAACTGGGACTAGGCATTAGCACTGAAACCACAGACTATACCTATTCAAGTCATGCCACTCTTTTGAGTGCGATTAACTATAGCGTTTCCCGAACATCCAATTTAGAGAGCTATGTGGGCGGTGTCTTTTTGGGTAGCATTGAACAAACAGGAGAATCGACAACATTTACAATTCTATGTCAGGCAAAATCTCCTGAAACTAATCGCCCCCCAGCACCAATTGTAGAGAATGGTATGCTTCAATGCGCTCTGGGTACAGAAACTGTTGATAGAGGGAATAATCAGGGAATTTTTATCGGGAAAAATTGGAATTTAGCGAATATTTCAGCTAATTATGCGAGTGCTGGTGAGTATACTCAAGCCCTTGATAGTGCTGAAAGGATTACGGATGACTTGATTCAGGCAAAGACGTTAGAGGTTATTGCTACAGAGTTAGTGGCTGCTGGTAAGTCTAAGCAAGCTTTGACAATCATCGAAAAGATACAAGCGATCGCACTCAACTTAACTGATGCTGGTGAGTATACCCAAGCCTTGAGAGTAACTCGTCATATCACCGATGACTCGATTAAGAGTAAGACTATCCACGCGATCGCACCTTATTTAACCACAGCGACTGAGTATGAGCAAGGGATTCAGGTGGCTAAAACGCTCACAGACTACGAACCAAAAGCCAAAGCCTTGGATGCCATTGTACGCCGATTAGTCGCTACAGGGAACGATGAACGAGCGGTTCAGATTGCTCAAACTATCCAATCTTACTATGGCGGTAAAGATCAAGCCATGGCGACAATTGAACGTTATAAAAATTAACGTTAATCGGCAAATTACAAAACCTGGTAGGAATGTTCCGGCGGAAGTCCCGATAACCTGAAACTGTACCCAGTCAAAAGAATAGAGCCGTATTATCAAAAAAGGCAATAAGGGAGATGAGATAATTATCACTCAGGGCAGGTTGAGTCATACCTAGGTTAAGGTAAGAAATGATGACAGTAAAACCTGCCCCTACACAGACGCCAGATACCGTCAACCGTTATCAGAGGTAATCTCGTGTTCAATCCCAATCAATGCTTAAAGGAACGTTACCAACTGCAACAAAAATTAGGACGCACGGCTGCAGGGCGACAAACCTGGTTAGCGACGGATTTACAGTCTAATGAACAAGTGACGGTTAAGCTATTAGCCTTTAGCCCGGAAATGCAGTGGGACGAACTTAAACTCTTTGAACGCGAGGCACAAGTTTTACAAGCCCTGAATCATCCCCGAATTCCCCGCTATCGGGATTATTTTTCCTTAGATAAGGAAGCGGGGTTACAGTTGCCCTGGTTTGGACTGGTGCAAGATTATATTCCGGGGACTTCGCTACAAGAATTATTAGATAAAAATAAACGGTTTAGCGAGAAACAGGTTCGTTCGATTGCGACTCAAGTTCTGGATATTCTGATTTATTTACATGAACTGAGTCCGCCAGTATTACATCGAGACATTAAACCCAGTAATCTCATTTTAGGGGAAGACAAGCAAGTTTATCTAGTTGACTTTGGTGCGGTTCAAGCGCAAGCGGCTGTTACCGGAGTGACGTTTACTGTAGTGGGGACAAGCGGTTATGCGCCCTTAGAACAATTTTGGGGACGGGCGGTGGCGGCTTCTGATTTATATGCTTTGGGCGCAACTTTAATTCACCTGTTAACGGGTACAGCCCCGGCTGATTTACCGCAAAAAGAAGGGCGGATTTATTTTCGCGATCGCGTCAGCCTGCAATCGAATTTTATCGCTTGGATTGAGCAGATGACCGAACTTATGTTAGAAAAGCGCTTTAGCACCGCCAAACAAGCTATGAAATCGCTAATATCTGGAAATATTAATCTCTCTACTGCCGCGCCTGATCCGACTCGAATCAAAACTTATAAACCTTCAGGAAGTCTGATTAAAATTAATATTAATAAATCGATGGAACAACTTGCAATTACAATTCCTGCACCGGGACTTCGTAAACTAACCCAATATAGCTGGCTGGGAGCTATCCTTTTCGGATACCTAACTTTAGCTTTATTTTTTGCTTTTATAAGTCAGGTTATTTTACTAATAGAAAAACAAGAATTAATGGGACTGTTGATGGGTTTAGCATTATTGGCAGCATTAGTCACTTTACTGGGTAATTTTTTTGGCAAAAAAACTCACGTTGTGTTTGATCGCAATCGTAACCTCTTCAAGCTAGAGCGACAGATAGGGTTCTTCAAATATGGTCGCCAGCAGCAATCGATTACAGAAATGGGCAATCCTTTCTTAGTGAATCGGGGATCTATTTATGAAGTCATAATTCCATCAACACGGGGTACTTATAAACTGGGTGGCGCTTTGGGTGAACATGAAAGTATCTGGTTAATCCAAGAACTATTAGACTGGCTGCGTTTTAAATAAGCTTATTATTATCTTCGAGGGAAAACTTATTTTAAACCAGAGCAACAATTATCAGAGGATGAATCAAAGTAAATACCTAACCAATAGTAGAATAAATTATGACTAATTCTCCTTACCAAATCGGTGGGAGTCTTCCCGAAGATGCCCCTACATATATTATCCGACAAGCCGATACTGAACTCTATGAAGGGCTCAAAGCTGGAGAATTTTGTTATGTCCTCAATTCTCGGCAAATGGGAAAATCCAGTTTACTGGTTCGCACGATGCAAAAGCTTTCCGCTGAAGGATTTGCCTGTGCTGCGATTGATTTATCTGATATTGGTAGCCAATCCCTGGATCAGTGGTATGGCGGTGTAGCCTATCAGTTATTGAATAGCTTTAATCTGTTCAATCCCCTAGAATTTATGGACTGGTGGCAAGGGCGAGACTGGATGTCTCCGGTACAGCGATTGAGTGAACTTGTTTCCACGGTATTGCTGAAAGAGTTATCTCAACCTATTGTTATTTTTATTGATGAAATCGATAGTATTCTCAGCTTGCAGGAAGCTGCCGATGACTTTTTTGCCTTCATTCGCGCCTGTTATAATAAACGCGCCCAAAATGTTGACTATCAGCGGCTTTGTTTTACCCTAGTTGGAGTCGCTACGCCATTGGATTTAATTAGTGACCCCACCCGCACCCCCTTTAATATTGGTCGGGCGATAGAGTTGCAAGGGTTTCAATTCAAAAATTGTCAACCGTTGATTCAGGGATTGGCGGGAAATGTTCATGATCCTGAAGCTGTATTACACGAGATTTTAGACTGGACAGGTGGACAACCTTTTCTCACCCAGAAACTCTGTAAAGTCGTGGTGCAAGATTCAAGCTTAGTCGGGGTGAATCACTCGACTATCAATGATTCAACAGACGATTTTAAGTCACCCTTAATTGGGCAAATTGTTCAATCTAAAATCCTGGAAAACTGGGAATCTCAAGATGAACCTGCTCATATCCGAACAATCCGCGATCGCATCCTCAAAAATGAGCAATTTGCGGGTCGATTATTAGGACTCTATCAGCGCATTTTACACCAAGGAGAACTGATTGCTGATGATAGTCCAGAACAAGCCCAATTATGCCTCAGCGGATTAGTTGTGCGCCAAGGGGGAAAATTACGAGTAAAAAACAGAATTTATCAGTCTATTTTTACCCCCAATTGGGTAGAAAACGCCCTAGCTGAATTACGTCCCTACAGTGAAGCGTTAACCGCTTGGTTTGCCTCAGATTGTCACGATGACTCCCGATTATTGCGCGGACAGGCTTTACAGGATGCTCAAGATTGGGCGACGGGGAAAAGTTTAAGCGATCGCGACTATCATTTCCTGGCTGCGTCTCAAGAAGCAACCCTGGCACAGTTACGACAAACCGAAAGCCAAAATCAAGCGGAAATTCAGCAACTGCGTCGCGAAAAAGAATTACTGGAAGAATTGACCAAAGAACAACAGCAACGAAAATTAATCCAAGCGAAATTAAATCGGGAACAGCAGTTGAGATTTCAATATCTCACTGGGGCGGCGGCGGTGATTATAACCCTATTGATGGGTGTATTTTGGGTTAAACCCTCGATTGAAGAACGGAATACTAAAATTAATACCCTGAGTTTATTATCCGAATCCCTTTTAGCCACCAATCAAACGCGAGATGCACTCATCGAAAGTATCCGCGCCACCAAAGAACTTAAACAGTCCCTTGGCGTGACGGCGGATACCAAAATGCGGGTGATTATGGCATTTAATCAAGCGATTTCGAGTTTCAGTCAGCCGAATAGTTTACCCGGACATTCTTCCCCAGTGACTCAGTTTCAGTTTAGTCCGGATAGTCAGATGTTGGCTGTCGCCTATCAGGATGGTACGATAAAGCTGTGGCATCATCTGAGTGATCCCAATAAATCTAACCGAGTTTATATTTTACAGGAAGCAGGCGATCGCATTATTAATCTCAGCTTTAGTTCTGATAGCCAAACCCTCGCCAGTGCTAGCGCTGATGGTACAATTCAAGTTTGGGATCAAAAGGGTCAACGACAGCGAACTGTAAAAGTTGATGCAAGTAATATAACCAGTATCAGTTTTAATCCCAACGATCAACAATTTGCTGTTAGTACTGATAGGGAGATTCAACTGTGGCAATATCTGGAGGGTCAATTATCGCAAACGTTAACTCGTCCCCATGTTTCCCATGTCAGTTTTTCCGCCAACGGTGATAAACTAGCAACCGTGGATCAAGAGGGCGCGATCGCACTGTGGCGGTGTCGGGATGGTACGTTACTCAACACCTTTCATACAACCAAGGATTCGATTATCGATATCCAATTTAGTCCTAATAGTAAACTTATTGCCTCTAGCAGTACAGAGGGTACAGTAAGACTCTGGCGTAAAAATGGCACATTGTTGAATATCTTACAACATACCAAACCAGTCACCAGCTTTAGCTTTAGTGCGGATAACCAAATGCTAGCCACGACGAGTACCGATAACCGCGTCAGACTCTGGCATCAAAATGGTACATTACTCAAAGCCTTACCGAGTCATAAAAATCCAGTCGCCAAGGTTAGCTTTTCCCCCGATGGTGAACAATTAGCATTAGCGAATCCGGATGGAACAGTTAGCTTGTGGAATTTGAATCTGAACCACCTGTTGCAGCAAGGCTGCATTAGCTTAACCAGAAGCGACAATCGTGTTCAACCCAAGACTGATTCTGATGCATTCCACCTTTGTCAAAGGTACACTCCTGTCAATATAGATACACCTTAACCTGTAATGGCGTGGCGCATCTTATTTGATGAATTAAGCATTAGCCCCGAAACCGTAGGGGCGCACAGACGTGCATTGGTGTCAACTTAAGGTGAAAGCTCGGTTGAGCAAGGGTGTCGGGTGTCGGGTGTCGGGTGTCGGGTGTCGGGTGTCAGGATGGAATTGTCTGTTGGAGGCGAAAAAACCTCACACCTAACTCCATACACATCACCTATTCATCCACAATGTTTTTTTCTATCAGGTTCCGTTTAATACATAGCTCCCCAACATTGCTCGCTTTCCCACACACCCCACACCCCATACCCCAAACCCAGTATCCTATAGTGGGTAATGTGGCTTAAGTTGACACCAATGACAGACGTGCGCCCTATTCAATGATGAAATCTTTTCCACAATTTTAGATGTGTCAATCCAGTAGGGTGGGTTAGGCGGTGTTTAATTTAGGAAACAAATCATTTAATTCTCGCTCCGCCGTAACCCACCACCTTATCCTTTATTCAGGGTTAACAAAAGATAAGGACAAGTGAACAAAATTAATGGAT
>NZ_JAVKEA010000015.1:0-17711 GCF_040221695.1 Coleofasciculus sp. E2-BRE-01
GAACGAAAAATAGGGCGTTTCGGCTTTTAGAAGTTAGTTTGACCGAACCGAATTCTGTACGGTTTTTCCCCCTTGTCTACTTTCCTTCCTTGTCCGCCTTGTCTTGTCCCAACCATAAAATAAAAAACCTACACCTGTCAGGATGGGGGAGGGGATTACCAATGAACCATGAACCATCTAACCATCAACCATGAACTATCAACCATCAACCATCAACAAAGGACGAATGACAAATGACAAAGGACAAATGACTAAACCCACCTTCCATTATCACGTCGCTATGCCTCAACCTCAATCTCATCTGTTTGAGGTGACGCTACAGGTGAATGGTTGGTCGGAATCGCTGCTAGATTTAAAAATGCCCGTCTGGACTCCGGGTTCTTATCTAGTGCGGGAGTATGCCAAACACCTACAGGATTTCCGAGTTGAGACTGGAAACCAGCCCTTACCCTGGAATAAACAGAGTAAAAATCACTGGCAGGTTCAAACTGGAGACGCCTCAACCATCGTTGTCCGCTACCGCGTCTTTGCCAATGAATTATCAGTACGCACCAATCACCTAGATGCCACTCACGGCTATTTTAATGGGGCGGCATTATTCCTGTTTGTCCCGGGTTTTGAGCAACAGCCGATTCAGGTGACGATTGTACCCCCTAAATCCGATTGGCAGACAACCACACCCTTACCCCCTGTTGATGGTGCTGAGAATACCTTTGAGGCAAGTGATTTTGACACCTTAGTCGATAGTCCCTTTGAAATTGGCACACAACAGGTTTACGACTTTGAAGTTCTGGGTAAACCGCATCAACTGGCAATTTGGGGACAGGGAAATGCTGATCCCCAACGGATTATTGCCGATACGACGAAAATTATCGAGACAGAAGCCGAGTTATATGGGGGATTACCCTACGAACGGTATTTGTTTTTACTGCATTTATCGTCCACAGGCTTTGGCGGTTTAGAACATAAAACCTCTTGTTCCTTAAATTATCCCCGTTTCGGGTTCCGGGCGAAAGATAAATACAATCGCTTCATGCAATTAGTCGCCCATGAGTTCTTTCACCTGTGGAATGTTAAGCGGATTCGCCCCAAAGTCTTAGAACGGTTTAACTATGAACAAGAAAGCTTTACCACATCCCTGTGGTTTTGTGAAGGGACAACCAGTTACTATGATTTAGTCCTCCCCTTACGGGCAAAGATTTACGACAGTAAGACCTTTTTAGAGGGATTAGGTAAAGAAATTACCCGGATGCAACTGATCCCAGGGCGTTTGGTGCAACCCCTGAGTGAGTCCAGTTTTGATGCTTGGATTAAGTTATATCGCCGGGATGCCAATAGTGATAATAGTCAGATCTCCTATTATCTCAAAGGCGAAATGGTATCCTTATTACTGGATTTGCTGGTGCGATCGCGTCATGGCAATCAGCGTTCCCTTGATGATGTGATGCAGCGGATGTGGCAAGAGTTTGGTGCCAAGGAGGTTGGCTTTACGCCTCAACAACTGCAAGAGGTGTTGGAGTCTGTCGCTGATACGGATTTGAGCGACTTCTTCCGCCGCTACATTGAGGGGACAGAAGAATTGCCCTTCGATGAGTATCTCGAACCCTTTGGCTTAAAACTCAAGGCAGTAGAAGATGAGGACTCTAAACCTTATTTAGGGGTAATTGTCAAGAGTGAAAATGGGCAAGAGGTCGTTAAATTTGTCAACGCCACCTCTCCGGCGGGAATAGCTGGGGTAGATGCAGGGGATCAATTACTGGCAATAGACGGTTGGCGAGTCAGTGCCGATCAATTATGCGATCGCCTTAAAGATTACCATCCCGGTGACACAATTCAGGTAACCGTGTTCCATCAAGACGAACTTTGTACCTTACCCGTTACCCTAGGCGAATCCCAACCCACCCGCTACCAAGTTGTGCAGCTTGAGAATCCCTCGGAGACTCAAAAGCAGAATTTAGCCGGGTGGTTGAACACCAAGGAGGATTAAGCGCATACCCAGCAACCGTAGGGGCGCAAAGACTTGCGCCCGGTTTAAACGTCAAATCTATTCCACAATTTTAGCTGTGTCAGTCCGCCATCGTGCGTTAGCGTAGCGTAACGCACCATTGCCACCATATATGATGTACCTGCGTAAGTCCTGAATAGTGAAACCCGCCCCTACGCCTAAATCGATGTGCTAGTCCCTGGCAAAATCACTGACCTGTAGTAAAATCGATAACCATACCTTCCCGCAGCCTTGACTGTCTAGTTTAAAAATGCATAAATTTCTGCCAATCGCTTACTTTCAAAACCAATTTCTTCCCTTCGATGATGCCAAAATTTCCATTGCTACCCATGCGCTGCATTATGGGACAGGCGCTTTTGGCGGATTGCGGGGGATTCCTGACCCCCAAAACCCCGAACAAATTCTCTTGTTTCGTTTAGACCGCCATTGTAAACGATTAAGTGATAGTGCCAAATATTTACATTACGACTTACCCGCAGATAAAATCAAAACTATAATTGTAGATTTCGTCAAAAAAAATCAAGTTAAAACCTCGTTTTATATCCGACCCTTTATTTATACGTCCGATTTGGGAATTGCCCCCAGACTGCATAAGATTGAAAAGGACTTTTTCGTCTATGGATTAGAACTGGGTGATTATTTATCCCCAGAAGGAGTAAGCTGTCGGATTAGTTCCTGGTATCGTCAAGCGGATCACAGTTTACCCTTGAGAGGTAAAATTAGTGGCGCCTATATCACATCATCTCTAGCAAAGACAGAGGCGGTAGAATCTGGATTTGATGAAGCATTATTAATGAATGCTCAGGGAAAAATCTGTGAAGCCTCCGGGATGAATATATTTATGGTGCGGAATGGGCAACTGATTACGCCGGGATATGACCAAGATATTTTAGAAGGAATCACCAGAGATAGTATCCTGACGCTGGCAAAGGATTTAGGTATCCCCACAATCGAACGCCCTGTAGATAAATCGGAGTTATTTATTGCCGATGAAGCATTTTTAAGTGGAACGGCGGCTAAAATTACTCCAATTAAACGGATTGAGAATTATGAATTATCGAAAACGCGACCCATCACAGAGAAACTGAGAGATAAAATTACGGCAATTACGGAAAATCGCGATCCAAATTATCAAGATTGGGTGTATGTTGTTCCTCTAGAGTAGAGTAAACGTTCCAGTCGGTTGGGTAGAGCGTAAGCGAAACCCAACCGACTAAGCCCCTGGCGTTGGATGATGGAAAAATAAGACTCAGCCCAATCTAAACCGACAACGGTTATAGGCTTCCATCTGGCTTGTGTCTAACCCAATGGGACTCGTTAACCTAGAGTAGTATGAAACAACTTTCGTTATTTGAAACCGATAATACTATACCCCAATCCTCCTACTTACATCTTGAGGGTGAAATTCCGATCGATCTCCCCGAAGATTCCCTAATTTCTTTACAACGAAAACAACCTCTCAAAATTCATTCCCTTGGTTTTCAACCTGCCAAATCCATTCCGGAAATCCCGCATTGGTTTTTAAGCAAGTATGGTACAGAACAATGTAAAATATTAGAACCTTTTGCCGGTTCAGGAACAACAATTATTGAAACTTTATTACAAGGTGCATCAATTTATTGGCTTGACTATCATCCTTTAAGTCGCCTTATCTGTCGCGTTAAAACCCATGTATACGATGGAGCCGAGATTCTCGACTATGCCGAGCAAATACTGCAAAATGCTTATACAGTAAAACATCCATTAGAAACCATCAATTTCGCCAATAAAGATTTTTGGTTTCAAAAATCTGTCCAAGCTGGATTAGAAAGTCTCCGAACGCAAATTTTTCAAGTTCCGGAAGCGATACAACCTTTATTTTGGCTGGTTTTTGCTTCGACAGTCCGCAAAACATCTGATATGAATGATGGCATGATTCTCGCCGCAAAACGAGCGAATATCAAAGAAATTCCCCAGCGTTCTCGCGAAGATGTTTATCGGTATTTTAAAGACTATCTTGATAAAGCTTTAGAAGCAATTGGGGAATGGCAGTTTGTTTTGAATAACTCGTTTGAAAATGCCATAGAATTGAATTCAAAAACAGCTATTAATCTTACAGGCGATTGGCGTTGTGATGCCGTTATTACTTCGCCGCCTTATATTAATGCAATTGATTACGTTTGGGCGTCTAAGTTTGAGTTACATTGGTTGGGTTTAGTGAGCAATGATCGCGCCAGACTTGATTTATATACTCAAGAAATTGGCACAGAAAGAATTCCCAGAAAAGAGTATTGCCAATTGGGAAAAACCGGAAATTCCTATCTAGATGATTTGATTGCTGACATTTACCACGGTACGCAATATCAAGCGAGTAAAGGACAAAATCAGCTTCGAGCAAGAGTTGTTTATCAATACTGCATGGATATGAAGGAGCATTTTTTAAGCTGCTTCAATCATCTTAATTCAGGTGGCTATTATTGCTTTGCAATTGGCGATATTAGTAAAATTTGCGGCGTTGAGATTCCAGTGGCTAAACTTTTAACGAAAATAGCTGAAGAAATTGACTTTGTCAAACTATTTCAATTTCATTTATTGCTAAAAAATCGCCGATTAAATTTACCTAGAAATGTAAATTGGGCAGGAACAATTAAACATGATACCGTTGTTGTATTGCAAAAAAGCAAAACATGACTCAAGAACATTTAGATGGTTTGCTAGAGCAGATTTTAAATCAATATCATGTAAGATGATAGGTGATCGAACTTGACTGAATGTAAACATTATTGAATTAAAAATTTAAGTTTAATTAAAATTAATTTAGAATCAATACAATTAACTGAAAAAACCAAAAAATGATTTTAAGGTTAAGCAAACGGACGAATTAAGTTAACTTGATTCGTCTCAACGTTTTTTAGGAGAAAGCCGATGATAAATTTTAAATCATTATTAACGACGTTGATGGGCGGGAAGAGTCTCCCCAGAGGATTAGACAACACCGCCTCAGAATCAACCTTTATTGAAGATGATGATGCAGGACAACTAATTTCATCCGCTCAAGGTCTAATCGCAGTGCCAATGATTGACACAATTGAGGGTAGTTTGTTTAGTCCGGCAGATATCGATCTCTACCAACTTGAATCTGAACGTCAAGCATTTTTAAAATTTAGTGTTGCTCAAAATCCCTTATTATCGGTATCATCTTTATCATCTTTGTCCTTATTTTTATTTGACGAAATGGGCAAAGGGCTAGCAGCAGGAATTGGAGAAGTTGGGTTCAATTTTTCTGAAAACGAGACGTTCTATTTAGGTATAAGCGATGGTCTTAATCCACTGAATGATGCCGGAGAGGTGCTGTTATCACCAGAAGGAGAGGTAAATACAGGAACTTTGACAGGTTGGCAAGATCCGGGAATTGTAATTCCTATATTTACTCATTATAAAATAGCAATAGAAATCGAAACACAGGCGGTTTCTGAACCTTTGACAATTGAAGGTCAGGGTGTAGCTTAGGCAACAGTAAACATTTGACGCTTGTTATTATTTCTGAGTACAGCGGACAGAAATTATGTCCAGGTACTGATTGGCACGAAGACATTACTCTTTTCCCCGATACCATCGCGCCAGTTTTTCAGGAGAAACTCTCCAAAAATACCCCAAAATAATAAGCTGGTTAATTAGAGTGGTTTTGATGATACCTAACCGTTTCCATCGTCGTCCTGATGTCAGAACCGATTCTGAAACAATCGTAATCTGTCCCTGAGGTTGCAAGCGACGAATGAATTTAAAATCTTCCATAATTGGCAAATTTGGAAAACCACCTATATCATGGAAAACAGTCGCTTTTAAAAAGATAGCTTGGTCGCCATAAGGCATCGAAAAAAAACGCGATCGCCAATTTACCAGTCGTTCAATGAGGCGCAAGCCAAACTGTTGAGAATCAATGCGTAATTCAAACGCCCCTGCAATGATTTGGGGTTCTTGTAGCGCTTGGCGGATTAAACAATCAAAGTTTGCTGGTAAACGAGTATCGGCGTGGAGAAATAGAAGAATATCACCCGTCGCCCTCGCTGCACCCGCATTCATTTGACAGGCGCGACCGGGTGGGGTAGAAATAACCTGGACATTTCGCGATCGCGCCACACTGACGGTTTCATCTTGACTCGCCCCATCTACCACAATAACCTCCACATTGTCAGTATTAACCAGTCTATCTAAGACTGAACCAATCGTATTCGCTTCATTTAAAACGGGAATAATAACTGAAATTGTTTCGGTTTTCATTACATTAGAGTTTCTGCCCTAATCCCCATTGTCAATCAATTTCCACCCGAAAGCGAATCAATCCCACATTATTGGGAGCGGTGCTAGAAATATCGCCTAAATCGACAACCACAGCGCCATTGGGATTGTTGGTTTCAGCACAAGGCGTTGATACCGGATTGAGAGGCGGAAAAAATGTCCCCGAATCTTGATCCGATGCATTACTTTGGGGTGTCGGTGTCCCATCTTGATTTAACACAATTCCGCTCCCTTGTCTAAAACTATCTGAGATAAACGTTGTCCCTTGAGGAATCAGATCACAAACATCGACACCATTAACCACTGTGCCACCATTTGACAGGAAATAGATTGTATATTCCACAGTATCACCACTTTCTAAACGTCTATCAGGACTAATCATCGGAACCCCTAAAAGCCCTCCCCCCGGTAGCTGAGACCAGCCAATCGCGTTATCATCCGGATCAGTGGGATCGTCTACAACCGTATCAAAGTTAATGCCTTCGATCACTTGTCCATCTCTCCTCACCTCAGTAATCCGTTTCACTAGAAGCAAGTGTGGTTCTCCAGCCAAAAATACCTCAGCACTGTCTCGATCATTCCCAGGATTCGGATCATCTTGATCTAAAGCACTAATCACCGCCGTGTTAGTAACGGAACCGGGAATATCCCCAGTGGCATTAATCTGTAACATAGCCTCATTACCATTGGCTAGATTCCCCACTGACCAAATTCCGGTGCGGCGATTGTATGAACCTTGAGACGTTTCTGCCGATCTAAAGGTTATCTCAGGGGGTAAGGGTTCCGTCACCGCCACATCAGTCGCGTCATTCGTATCATTATTGGTCAGAGTAATGGTATACGTTATTTCGTCTCCCACATTGGCTTGGTTTGGGCGTGCGGTTTTGCTCAAGCCGAGGTCAACGAATTGCAAGGGAATCGTCACACTATCTTGGTCATCCTCGCCAGCAATGCTGTTTCCTGGGGTAGAATCTGGGTCAGGTCGATCTGAGGCTATAACTTGCGATCGATTGACGACGGTTTCAGTCGTGGTTAAGGTTGCCTGAATTTGCAACATGGCGCTACTTTCGTTATCCAGAGTGCCCACAGTCCAGACGCCCGTTTGGTTATCATAGCTTCCCTGGCTGGGTGTTGCTGAAACAAAGCTCAATCCGGCTGGTAAGGAGTCCCTAACTTGCACATCAGTTGTGGCGAGAGGTCCATCATTGGTTACGGTGATGGAGATGGTTACATTGTCCCCCGGTTCGGGATTATCAGGGGTTGTTGTTTTAGTTAGGCTCAAGTCGGCGGTTCGTTCGATGGGGGTTTGAACCGTATCGGTATTGTTATCCGGATTGGGATCGGTTACGTCATCTCCTATGGAATCACCGGGTCCGAGGGGAACTGTGGCGGTATTGGTTAAGGTTCCGGAAGCCGTTCTCGATAGAGTGCCGATTACCCTATAAGTAGCGGTAGCCTCCGGGTCGAGCGTGACGGTTGTATCAATCGCATTACCTGTACCATTTGCCGCACCGCAACTCCCGCTACCGTCAGTAATTGCACAAGTCCACCTGACATCAGTAATCGTGTCGGGAATATCATCCCTTACCGTTGCCCCCATGACATCATTGGGACCATTATTGGTTACAGTGATCTCGAAGTCAATCGTATCATTGGCAACCACTCGGTCTGAACGAATCCGTTTTTCAATTGCCAAGTCTGCTTCTGCAATGACAATAGCATCGGTAAAGGTAAAATCCTGAGACGGTAAAAACGCCCAAGTGTCAATACCCCTAACATCGCCAAAGCAAGTTTCTTCACTACTCGAATCAGAACAACCATAGCGATGAGCGCCATTACTGCTGTTGATTCCTTCTAGACCCACTCCATTGATTGAGGCATCTAGGGGATCAGGAGGAATGCCAGGTCCACTAAAACGGCTATCGTCATAGTAAACGGTAAAATCTGGACTGTTTTGACCATTCAGCCGTTCCAGGATAATCCCATTGGGACTCGCTTCCACATCTAAAAACGGAAAATGGACTTGAGCCGCAAACAGATTGATGCGAACCCGGAATCCCTGAAGTCCGCCTGGTATGGGGTTATCATTCCCATCTAAACCATCCCAAACCACTTGATTTTCCCCTTCAGTCACTCGACCCGTGATGATTCTGTCTCGGATTGAGCCGTCATCGTTTCCGAATATGCCATCGCCATTTAAGTCAATGACAACTCTGTAACTACCCGCCTGTGTCGCTGTGAACCGAAAGATACCACCACCCGGCGAGGCGGCTTGACCTCGCGTACTGTCCTCACCGATAAACCTAAAATTGCTCACGTCCCCAGGAGCCATCGGTTCTAGGGGAGTTCCGAGAATTCCGGGTTCAGGTCGGTTAAAGAAAATTCTGTGAGTTCGGTCATCACCAGTATCGGGATTGCGTAATGGATTTTGGAAGTCAGGGGGTGGATCTAGGGGAACAGAAGAGAAGAATGGGTTGCCATTGGGTTGTCTAAATCCTTTATTGTTTGAGAAGAAGATAAATCCAAAGGGTTCTGTACCATTCAAGTCAATGCGGTAAACATAACCTGCTTCGGTCAAGATGTAGGCTTCGGAACTCAGGGGTACGTCTAAATCCCCCATATTCAGTGCCAGAAAATTGGCAAAGGCGCGACCTTTAATGGGTCTATCCTCGTCGGCTACGGTGACATCCCAAGCGGTTACGAAGTTATCATTATCATCTTGTGGAGACCAATCCTCGTCGGCAGCAATAGGCTCTGGGTTGACTGTACTCGAAGGATCAGGACTAACAAAGTCAATTTGCCAAACCCCAGTTTGATCGACGTCCTCGATACAAGGGGTGTAACCCCCAGAAAAAAGAGTATTCGGTCCTATTTCTTCTTCTGCACGATTTTCAATCTTACCCGTGTCGTCGCAACTACCAGATGCACCACTGGGTTTTGTGTAATCAATCCTACCCCGACCGACGCCCACAGCACTGGAACCCAAGTAGAGTGTCTCACCTGCCTTAGCATAAACCAGAATCGT
This sequence comes from Coleofasciculus sp. E2-BRE-01, assembly GCF_040221695.1. NCBI lineage: Bacteria > Bacillati > Cyanobacteriota > Cyanophyceae > Coleofasciculales > Coleofasciculaceae > Coleofasciculus > Coleofasciculus sp. E2-BRE-01. Next base: position 9,309 of record NZ_JAVKEA010000015.1, read on the forward strand.
CGTTTGGCGCTGTATTGGTCCTGTATCCAGAGAGTCTTCGCGATAGTCCAAAAACGGGCGAAAGCCACCACTGGAGGTTAATTCCCGGCTTCCTTCAGCCTGAACTGGAGGAGTGAAAAGACTACAGATGCACAAGGAAAGAGCAAGGCTACTGATTACCCTACTAAAGAATTGAGTTTTCAGGTTATTCACAATCTACCATTTAAGTTTCAACAGTCATAAGAGGTGGCGCAGACAACGCCGACTAGGAACGGTAAATCTACCCCTAGCGTCGATTTGCAGGGGTAGGGAAAAGTTAACCGAACAGGGCAGACTTACACCGGGCAAAAGCCCGATAAATTCCTCGTATTCCTATGATTTCGCTCAATTCGCGCTAAAGCGCTAAAAATAACGCGATAGGGGCTAATCTAATCACACTTTGAGGGTAAAAAAATCAGTCTCTCGATAGATACAAAATATTCTCTTTCGGCAAAATAATAGGTTGTTCTCACCTGCCCAAATCCTCGGGACGGTCAATATCATGGAGTATGGGCAGAGATGCGATCGCTAATCCCAAGCGCTCGGTAATTTCTACGGTTTGTTGTCTGACTTGCGAGGTTCCCCAATGAATTCCCACGAAGAGTTCAGGAATTAACCGCCGCAAACCAATCAGATAATATCCCCCATCTTGGGCAGGTCCTAATACTAAATCCTGCGTTTCCAGCCATTTAAATGCCTCAGCGATTATTTGAGGGTTTAAATCGGGGCAATCTGTACCAATAATCACCACACCTTTCATTTCCGCCGCAAACGATTTCTCAAATGCCGATACCATGCGCTCGCCTAAATCTCCCTCACCTTGTTGATGGTAAATCACATCAGCACCTAACCAAGCTTGCATTAGTTGTTGATTCCCCCCAGCAAAATGAATTTCTACAGATACAGGATGAAATGCTTGCAGTTTTTTGGCTTTAGCCAGGGTATTTTCTGTCATCTGGCGTTGCAGGTTTGCCGCACCTTCCTCCCCCAGAGCGGGAATCATACGTGTTTTGGTTTTTCCTGGTTCGGGATAGCGGGTGAAAATAATTAGAGATTCTTTTACAGTAGCTGGAGTCATTCGATTAAACTGATGTGCATCTAAATAAACGATAGTGAAATCGTTGTCAGGGCTGTGAGGTGTAGGGTATGCCAATTAAATGCATAACCGTTTCAGAGCTTACGCTTTCTTGGCATCTAAATCACCATTTGTAGGGACACGATACTATCCATGCATGTCAACTTAAGGTGAGAACTAATACTGGCAAGTGTTTCACCCTCATCCCCTAACCCCTTCTCCCATCAAGGGAGAAGGGGAACCGGAATGATTAATGATAAAAGATGTAGCTGCCTATGTCTGGAATATAACACCTTTCTTCCTCCCCTCTCCCTAGGGTGGGAGAGGGGCTGGGGGTGAGGGGGTTGTGGCTTAAGTTGACACCAATGGATACTATCGTACCCCTACAAATGGTGACTTATTGAATTTAGAGACATGGTATAGTGATTCAGTCAACATCAGATTCGTGAGCTTCTTCCCAAATCTCCCAGCCTTCTTTAATCAAATAAAACACGATAATAAATCCAGCAAACGGATCAGCTTGCCAGAAGCCAAACCAGTAATTTCCTGCTAACCCTAAAAATAATGCCACTGAAAGAAAGGAACAGACCAAGGTTTCTTTAGCATCGGCAATCAATGCCCGACTATTGAGTTGTTTGCCAACTTTGTTTTTTTGCCATGCCAACAGAGGCATAATAATCAACGAAAGGATAGCGAGAATAATCCCCAGCAATGATGGCTCTGGGGCGTCTTGGTTAATTAACTTTCTCAGCGACTCAAATCCAATATATCCAGCCATCAAGAAAAATGTAATTGCCACAAACTGGGTAGCTTGTCGCTCAATTTTGGCTTCAGCTTCCGGTGTTAGCTTTTGATGCTGGCTGAGACGCCAAATTAAAATACATCCTGATAAGGATTCAACAATACTATCGAGTCCAAATCCAATTAATGCAATACTATTATTAATCGCGCCTAAAAGAATAGAAGCAATGGCTTCAAGAATGTTATAGCCAACGGTAAAATATTCTAAATAAAGTCCTTTTTTATAAACCTTACTCATTAAAAAATACCTCAGCAGGATTGGTGGGGTTAGTTGATAGGTTCGATACAAGATATGATTAATAACATTTTTCCCTGTATGCCAGGTTGGGATTAGGGCGGGTTTCGTTGTGCAGTTTGAGGTTGGTTAACTCATTTTAACCCTAAACCCGATCCTACATCTTTGGCGTGCGATCGCGCCGGAAAATCCGGTTGGTTTTGTTGTCCGGTTTTCGGTTAATCTATCAATCTGGTATTGTGGCATAAAATCCCCTGTAGGGGCGGGTTTAGGACTAAAATTACCCGAGAAACCAATAATGTTTCTACAAAACCCGCCCTTCCCCACCTTCATGAAGAGTCCCCTACAGGTAGCAACTGTGCCTGAAAGAAAGCGTAAATTCTGCCCTAATTTTTGCCGAACTTAAACCTTAACCTTGGCACTCATGTCTAACATGCGCTGAATCGGTTGTAACGCCGCAATCCGAATGTGTTCGGGTAAGGTAATTTCCGGCTGGCGCTGCTTCATCGCTAGATAAAGTTTTTCCAGCGTATTTAACCGCATGTAGGGACATTCATTGCAGTTACAATTATTCGTGGCAGGCGCTGGAATAAAGCGCTTATCGGGCATTTGCTTTTGCATTTGGTGAATAATTCCCGGTTCTGTCGCCACAATAAACTTGGAACGGGGACTGGTTTGCGAATACTTTAATAGCGCAGTGGTTGAGCCAATATAGCTGGCGTGACGTAATACTGGAGGTTCGCATTCGGGATGAGCAATTACCTCGGCATCAGGATGTTCAATCTGGAGTTGAACAATTCTTTTTTCTGAGAAGGTTTCGTGAACAATACAGCTTCCTTGCCACAGGAGTAAATCCCGACCTGTCTGCTGCATTACATAGCGTCCTAAATTCCGATCTGGGGCAAAAATAATCGGTTGATCTGGGGGAATTTGCTGGACAATATCGACGGCGTTGGAACTGGTGCAAATAATGTCGCTCATCGCCTTAATTTCGGCGGAGCAGTTGATATAAGAGATGACCAAATGGTCAGGGTATTCTGCCTTAAACTGGGCAAATGCATCCGGGGGACAACTATCAGCCAGAGAGCAACCTGCCTCTAAATCGGGTAGAAGAACAAGTTTGTCAGGATTGAGAATTTTGGCAGTTTCTGCCATGAAATGAACACCCGCGAAGACAATAACATCTGCATCTGTATCAGCAGCTTGGCGGGAAAGTCCTAAAGAATCGCCAATATAATCGGCAATATCCTGAATATCTGGGTCTTGGTAGTAGTGGGCAAGGATAACGGCGTTGAGTTCCCGCTTGAGGGTGTCAATGGCGTCAAATAGGTCATCAGGGATTGACCCAAAGGGTTGTTTCGTTTGAGGCAGTACGGTTGTAAACAATGTTGTAAATTACCCGGAATATATACCTTCCAAATTAATTATAGTGAATTTTACCAAAAATAGCAGGGGTGATGTCATTCTTTCTTGACGAATTGGTCATTTGTCCTTTGTCATTTGTCATTCGTCGGGGGATTGCGCTGTGGCGACTAACTGGGCAAAGTCCTGTAACGCTTCCCCATATTGCTCTCCAGCCACCCAGAACAGATCATTATGACTTGCACCCTCTACCCAGAAGGAGCGTTTCGGTTCAGGGGCGGCGGCAAATAGGCGTTTTCCGTGGGAGAGGGAAATCGTTTCATCGGCGGTTCCATGGATGACTAAGACGGGACAGTTTACCTGGGTAATCTTATCCAGGTTGGGGAATTTGTCAAAGGGTAAAATCGGGATGGGTAGCACGACGCGAAAGGCTGAGGTGAACGAACTTTCGAGGATTAAACCTGCCAACGGGTGACGGGCGGCTAAATCTACGGCTGAACCGCCGCCAACAGAACGTCCATAGGCGATAATTTGTTCGGGGGGTACTCCCAGTTGCTCTTTTAAATAGGTAAAGGCGGTGTCACTATCGCGATAGGCATTACGTTCAGAGGGACTTCCCTGACTTGTGCCATAGCCGCGATAATCGTAGGCAAAGACGCTAAATCCGAGACTGTGCAGATGGTGCAGCAGGGGCTGAATCTCGCCGATGTCTTCGGCATTCCCGTGAATATAGAGGATAGTATAGGTAGCTGTCGGATTGGGCAAGTAAACGGCGGAAATCTGGAGATCATCAGCCGTCGTCACTTTGAGAATGTCAGGGGTGTCTGGGTAGCTGGAGGGGCGAGGTAGGAAAATCATCCGATCTGCCATAAAGAAGACGTATACGGCAAAGAAGACGTAAATGAAAATTAGCGATCGCACCAGTCGTTTCCAGCTAAACTCACCTAAGAGCCGTCGTTTGAGAGTTTCTTGATCCATAGCGTTGATTAGGGCGCGATCAGAAGTTGTACACTTAGCTTTGCTGCTTTCTTGAGGACATGACATGGCTTTAGAGTATCCAGAAGACTTAAAGTATCTAGACAGCCACGAGTATGTACGACTCGATGGGGAAATTGCCACGATTGGGATTAGTGCCTTTGCCATCGATCAGTTAGGTGATATTGTGTTCATCGAACTGCCTGATGTAAATAGTGCTTTAGAAAAAGGGGAAACCTTTGGCACGATTGAATCGGTGAAAGCCGTTGAGGATATGTATGCCCCGGTTACGGGAACGGTGATTGAACGCAACGATGCTGTCGTGGAATCGCCCGAACAGATTGCTGAAGATCCTTACGGTGAAGGATGGTTTCTGAAAGTGCGAGTCAATGATGCCGATGAATTGGAAGACACCTTGTCGGCGGCTGAATATCAGGCTCAGGTTGAGGGAGAGGAGTAAGCAGGGGGAGCAATGTAGAGACGTAGCATGCTACGTCTGGGAGCAGGGGAAGCTGGGGAAGCGAATTAACAAATGACGAATGACGAATGACAAATGACGAATAACAGCACAATTGTGAATGGTTTGTTAAAAAATAATAAGGAGTCGCGCTGACTCTAGCGGCTTGATGCACCAAAATCCTTGAATCAATCGGTTTGATATGGCTAACTCAAATGTCTCAGTTAATCCAGACACAACCCTCAATGGCTTCTCCAGTGATTCTCAGCCCACTCTTTCTGCGGCAGCGGATCATCTCATATCAACCGATTCTTTTACTAAACGGCATATTGGTGTCAATGCTGAAGATGTAGCGCAAATGCTGGATGTTTTGGGTTACTCCAGCCTGGATGAATTGATTGATGTCGCGGTTCCCTCCACCATTCGGTTAAATCATCCCCTAAACTTACCCCCCGCCCAAAGTGAAAAAGCTGCCCTTGCCCACCTTCGGGACATTGCCTCAAAGAATCAGGTGTTTCGCTCGTTCATTGGTATGGGGTATCACGACTGTATCACCCCACCCGTGATCCAGCGGAATATTCTGGAAAATCCGGGTTGGTATACCGCCTACACCCCCTATCAAGCTGAAATTGCTCAAGGGCGACTGGAGGCGTTGTTGAACTTTCAAACCCTAATTATTGATTTAACGGGTTTAGATATCGCCAATTCGTCGTTACTGGATGAAGGCACAGCAGCGGCGGAAGCGATGAGTATGAGTTATGGCTTGTGCAAAACCAAAGCCAATGCCTTCTTTGTGTCTCAGGATTGCCATCCGCAAACGATTCAGGTGGTGCAAACCCGGGCGAAACCGTTGGGAATTGAGATTATTGTTGGGGATCATCAGACGCTTGACTTTGAGTCGCCAATTTTTGGGGCATTACTGCAATATCCGGCTACCGATGGCACGATTTACGATTATCGGGAGTTTGTTAACCAGGTACATGAGGCGGGCGGTTTAGTTACCGTCGCGGCTGATCCGTTAAGTCTCACCCTGCTCACACCCCCAGGTGAATTCGGTGCAGATATTGCTGTAGGAACGACGCAACGCTTTGGTGTACCCCTGGGATACGGTGGACCCCATGCAGCATATTTTGCTACCCGTGAGGCATATAAACGGCAGGTTCCGGGGCGAATTGTGGGGGTGTCTAAGGATGCCCAAGGCAAACCCGCTTTGCGCCTTGCCTTACAAACCCGGGAACAGCATATCCGGCGGGATAAAGCCACGAGTAATATTTGTACCGCCCAAGTCTTGCTGGCGGTAATTGCCAGTATGTATGCGGTTTATCATGGACCAGAGGGGCTTAAGCAAATTGCCCAGCGTGTGCATCGGTTAACGGTGATATTGGCAGCCGGGTTGGAACGCTTGGGTTATAACATTAGCTCACAACCCTTCTTTGATACGGTGCGGGTTGAGTTCGATAGCCAGGAAATCGGCGATATTCTCAAGGCGGCGCAAGCCAAGGGGATGAATCTGCGGGTGTTGGATGAGAGTGCGATCGCGATTACTCTGGATGAAGTGACAACGTTCCAAGATGTGGTGACTCTCCTGGATATTTTCGGATCAGTTGGTGTTGAAGGCATTGATTCCCTACCGTTTCCTGTGGATTCCCTGCTGAAACGAGAGGTTGACGGGTTTGAACCGCCTTTTGCCCGCACCAGTGCTTATCTGACTGACCCAGTTTTTCACCGTTATCATTCAGAAACTGAGTTATTGCGCTATCTTCATCGTCTCCAAGCCAAAGATTTATCCCTCACCACCTCAATGATTCCCTTGGGGTCTTGTACGATGAAACTCAATGGCACCGCTGAGATGATGCCGATTACCTGGGCGGAATTTAGCCAGATTCATCCCTTCGCCCCCTTGTCTCAAACTCAGGGCTATCAGCTTTTATTCCAGCAGCTTGAGGCGTGGTTGGCAGAAATTACTGGATTTGCCGGGATTTCCTTACAACCCAATGCGGGGGCGCAAGGAGAATATGCAGGATTACTGGTGATTCGGCAGTATCACGAACATCGGGGTGAGGGACATCGCCAGATTTGTTTGATTCCCCAATCTGCCCATGGGACTAATCCGGCGAGTGCGGTTATGGCAGGATTAAAGGTGGTTGCTGTTACCTGTGATGACCAAGGAAATATTGATTTAGATGATTTGAAGGCAAAGGCAGAAAAGCACAGCCAGAATTTAGCCGCGTTGATGGTGACGTATCCGTCTACCCATGGCGTTTTTGAGGAAGACATTCGCGAAATTTGCGATACGATTCATGCTCATGGTGGACAGGTGTATCTGGATGGGGCGAATATGAATGCCCAAGTGGGATTGTGTCGTCCTGGGGATTATGGGGCGGATGTTTGCCATTTAAATTTACACAAAACCTTTTGTATTCCCCATGGAGGCGGGGGTCCGGGAATGGGACCGATTGGGGTACAGTCGCATTTAGTGCCATTTTTGCCGGATGTGTCGTTTGTGAAAGGTTATGGATCAGTAACCAATAATGACTCCGTTGGCGTTGTGGCGTCAGCCCCTTGGGGAAGTGCCAGTATTTTACCGATTTCTTGGATGTATATCGCGTTAATGGGGGCAGATGGGTTAACCCAAGCGACGAAGGTGGCGATTCTGAATGCGAATTATATTGCCCATCGCTTAGCGCCTTATTATCCGATTCTGTATCAAGGGAAATCGGGTTTGGTGGCGCATGAATGTATTTTAGATTTGCGGGGCTTGAAAAAGTCTGCCGGGATTGAGGTGGATGATATTGCCAAGCGGTTAATGGATTATGGGTTCCATGCGCCAACGGTTTCTTGGCCCGTTGCGGGGACAATGATGGTGGAACCCACCGAAAGTGAGTCGAAGGAAGAGTTGGATCGATTCTGTGATGCGATGATTGGGATTCGCCGCGAGGTTAAGGCGATTGAGTCAGGGGAAGTTGATCAGGAGAATAATCTGCTGAAAAATGCCCCCCATACGGCAGAGGTGTTAATTGCTGGAGAATGGAATCGCCCCTATTCTCGCGAACAAGCGGCTTATCCGGCACCGTGGACAAAGGAACACAAGTTCTGGACAGCAGTAGGGCGGATTAACAATGCCTTTGGCGATCGCAATCTGGTTTGTTCTTGTGTGGGTATGGAAGCATATAGCCAAGATTAATTGGGGATTCCCCAGAAGGGCGGGTTTAGTCAAGTTATCAGTTTGGTGCAAAATGTTATCTGTCAAACCCGCCCCTACACCCAGACGCGCCATGGCACGTCTCTACATTGCTCCCCCAGCTTCCCCAGCTCCCCCAGCTCCCCCAGCTCCCCCAGCCTGACAGGTGTAGGTTTTTTATTTTAGGGTTGGGACAAGACAAGGAGGACAAGGAAGGAAAGAAGACAAGGGGGGAAAACCGTACAGAATTCGGTTCGGTCAAACTAACTTCTAAAAGCCGAAACGCCCTATTTTTCGTT
>NZ_JAVKEA010000016.1:0-5830 GCF_040221695.1 Coleofasciculus sp. E2-BRE-01
ATCCACAATGTTTTTTTCAAACAGGTTCCGTTTAATACATAGCTCCCCAAAATTGCTCGCTTTCCCCCACACCCCACACCCCATACCCCACACCCAGTATCCTATCGTGGGTAATGTGGCTTAAGTTGACACCCATGGGCAATGCCGTGCCCCTACCACGTCTCAAGGATAATGAATTGGATGGGGATGATGTAGCTTCTTTGCCCTTAATAAGCCCCCTCATGGAAAAACACCACCCTCACCGTCTCAAACAAAATCTGAATATCCAGGGACAGTGACCAATTCTGAATATACGTCATATCAAACCGAAACACATCCTCAGAATCCTTAACATTAGACCGACCCGAAATCTGCCATAAGCCCGTGATCCCTGGTAACACCTCATGGCGAATCTGATGATGTTCCTTAAACCGTTCCACATCCCGTAACGGTAAGGGACGAGGACCGACCAAACTCATTTGCCCGAACACCACATTAAATAACTGAGGTAACTCATCCAAACTATACCGCCGCAAAAACTGACCCACGCGAGTAATCCGAGGATCATCTTTCAGCTTAAACAACACCCCTCCAGGCATCTCATTTTTTGCCTCTAACTCCCGTTGCAACTCTGCCGCATTAGCCACCATGGTGCGAAACTTCCAAACCTTAAAGTGTTTTCCTTTCAAGCCTCCCCGTTCTTGTTTATAAAACACAGATCCGGGAGAATCTAATTTAATGGCTAAGGCTACCCCCAGCATCAGCGGACTAATTAGCAGCAAAATCACCACTGACGCCACCAAATCAAAACAACGCTTAATCCAAAAATCCCCACCAATAATCGGCGGAGTCCGAAATCGAATCGTGGTCAACCCATCAATCATTTTAATGTCTGACCACTGGCTGGGAAGCTCTAGCCGAATTGGTAGAACTCGTAAATCAATCCCCGCATTTTTCAAGTCCCAAAACAGAAAAATTGGGTCGGGAATCGAGTGCCAAGAACAAATAAACACTTCATTAATTCCTGAATTTTGCAGCATGGCCAACGTCTGTTGCCATTGTTCAGGATTGCTCCTTACTGATAGGTCGGCTTCACCCTTGATCTTGAATTGATCAAATTGCTCCAGCCGCTGTCGTGCTTTTTCCAGATCCTCTGGATTTCCCAACAAGAAAACCGCTTGACGTAATTTGCCACCGTGACGTAAGTAGATGATGATGCTATGAATCAAAAATCGTTCGCTAAAGACCAAAACGAGAGAAAAAATCCAAGCCAGCAAAAAGGTGGAGCGGTGTAGGACTATTTCCGGTTCATAGATAAACGCGACATTCAAAATAATAATTTGACCCAGAGTTAGCGCTTTGATCAAATTCAAGAAACTACGCCGTCTATCATCGGTACTATAGAGTCCTGATGCAGCTAAAATTCCCAGGTATAAGGTAACTATTAGTAATAGTAAGCCCTGTGACTGGTGAAAGATATCCCCTAGCTGATTAAAAGCATGAATCGGTTTCCCTAAGTAATCCGCTAAGAGCCATGCCAAACATAGCATAGTACTATCCAGAAAAACTAAGACGAGTACTCGTAGCCAATTAATGTAAATACCTTGTCGTAGCTTGGCAATTAGAGGTGCACGGAGATCTAAACGTTTCATTTCATGATCTTGATTCACTGTATCTACCATGGTTACGATATCTCCCCATTTGGAAACACACTATGATTGTTTTGTATCATGAAAATTTTCCGCGAGGATTATTCGTGACAATTTTTAACCAAATGAGCGTTAGCTGCAACGTTGGCTCACACGATCGCGTCGATTCCCTCAAAGCTTTTCGTGTCAGTCCTGTTCGGGGAAACGTCGAGACTTCTAGTCAGTAATTTGCTGCAAGAGTTGCTCAGCCCGGATTGCCCATTCCTCGTTCCCCTGGTTTCTGTACAGATTTCGGGCATAGTCGAGAACTTGCTGGGCATCACGTAATCGATTCTGGCGCAGAAAGACTAACCCTGCCCCATAATAAGCATTGGCATAATTCGAGTTACTTTCAGCCGATTGGCGAAAGGCTTCTAACGCTCCATCTAAATTGTCCTGTTCAAATAAAATTGACCCTAGATTATAGTAAGCTTCTGGATATTGGGGGCTGATTTTGATGGCTTGCTCAAATGCTGCTTTTGCCTGATCAAGCTGCCCCTGTCGCAGATAAACCAGTCCTAAATGATAAGCGGGTTCTGGCGCATTGCTGCTCAACTGCATCGCGTTCTGGAACGCCGCGATCGCAACGTCATACTCTCCCAATTCAGATAGCACCAACCCATAATTATAATGGGCAACCCCCAACTCCGGATCGAGTTCGATCGCCTGTCTCAACGCCTCCCTGGCTTGGGGCAAATTATTCCCTTCCAACAACGCTGCCCCTAAATTCGCGTAAGCTAGAGCAAACTTGGGATCGATCTGAGTCGCCTGGTAAAACGCATCTGCAGCAGCTTGTAACTGTCCGGCTTGACGCAAGGCTAATCCTAAATTATAGTGCGCCGGAGCAAGCTGGGGGTTGAGTTGTGCCGCTTGGCGAAACGCCGCGATCGCGTCGGCGACATTCCCTTGCTGAATTAACCTCAATCCCTGATTTAACTGTTCGAGTGCGGCGGGTTGGGTTGGCTTCAGGGGAGGAATAGATTGAGCAAGATAGTCTGTTGTTTCTGTCTGGAATAGCAGTACAGGGGTGCAGGGGTGTAGGGGTACAGGGGTGCATGTAGAAACCTGCCATGGCGCGTCTGGGTTCATGGGAACGTTTCCCACCTTATCCGACGCCAGAGAATGATTAGCAGCAATTGCACCGACGCTAATACTCAGCAACAGTAAGCTTAATTGATAGTACAAGGCAGAAGGTTTTTTACGGGTACGTGGGTGTTTCATCATTCAACTGAATCTTATCTTAAACGTTTTCCCCGGCTTCCCTACTCAGCCAGCTATCATTGTTAAAAAAATATTAAGTTTATGTGGCGCTAAAATTATACCATTTTTCTACAAAATTAACTGTTAAACCAGAGAATATACAGAAAAATTAGAACTCATTGATAGAAAGCAACGTTACTTTAACCTAAATAGTAATTTTCCTGACCCAACTGGGCTGAGAGTATCAAATTGAGGGCAGAACGCGCTAATTTGATAAACAGAGAGTTGCTCATCTGCTCCATATCCATAAATGCAAATGTGATAAATGCCACAGATGGGCAGATTAAGAGGTGAGCCAATCGCTTAATTTAGAGAGCAGACAAGACCTCACGCCCTTAATCGATTACTTGATTAACATTAGTCTGGGGGAAAATCATGAACCAAAACGCTGTAACAGCCATCCGTAATGTGGCAATTGTTGGTCCCTATTTGAGTGGTAAAACCAGCCTGTTAGAAAGTTTGTTGTTCGTTACGGGGGCGACATCTCGCAAAGGCAACATCAAAGATGGAAACACCGTAGGCGATGCCATCGCCGAAGCACGCGATCGCACGATGACGGTGGAGATTAATGTCGCCGATACCGAATATCAGGGCATTCGCTTCAACTGGATTGACTGTCCGGGTTCGATTGAGTTTGCCCAAGAAACCTATAATGCGCTCATGGGTGTCGATGCCGCTGTTGTCGTCTGTGAACCCACGAGCGATCGCGTGCTGATGCTCGCCCCCTTATTCAAGTTTCTGGATGACTGGAAAATTCCCCACCTCGTCTTTGTCAACAAAATCGATCAACTCTCCTGTGACGGGGGAGCCTGCGGTCAATCCTATCGCCAGATTTTAGACGCCTTGAAAGGGGTATCCTCCCGCCCCATCATTCCCCATCAGTACCCGATTGGCAAAGGAGAACAGCTAATCGGGTTTATTGATTTAGTCACCGAACAAGCGTTTCATTATCATACGGGCGCTCCGGCTGACCCTGTACCCCTGCCTGAGTCCCTGAAAGACGCCGAACATGCCGCACGGGAAGAAATGCTGGAAGCCTTGGCAGATTTTGATGACCACTTACTCGAAGAACTTCTAGAGGAAATTGAACCGCCCCAAGAGGAAATTGTCAAAGACCTAAAAATGGAATTGGGTGCAGATTTAATTGTGCCTGTATTTATCGGGGTGGCGGAACAAGATTATGGGGTGCGCCATCTGGTTGATGCCCTACTACGGGAAGCCCCAGCCCCAGAAGCCACGGCGGAACGTCGGGGATTGACGGGTAAAGGTGGCGCAACAGTGGCGCAGGTGCTGAAAACCTATTACACTCCCCAAGGGGGTAAACTGTCCTTGGCGCGAGTTTGGACGGGTCAACTCACTGATGGTGCGGTTTTGAATGGAATTCGAGCTGGAGGATTATACCATATCTTTGGTCAGCAACAGCAGTCTACCCCAGAAGCAAAGGCAGGTGATATTGTCGCGATCGGACGATTAGAGGGGATTCAAACCGGTGACACTCTGAGTACAGAGGAGAAGGGAGCAAAAGAATTACCGAAAGCCCCAGCCATGAAACCCGTCTACGGTTTAGCGATTATCGCCGAAAATCGCAAGGATGAAGTTAAACTCAGTGGAGCGCTAACCAAGCTTTTAGAAGAAGATCCGGCGTTGGCTTGGGAGCAGCATGAGGACACCCATGAAATTATCCTCTGGGGACAAGGTGAAATACACCTCAAAGTGGCATTAGACCGACTGCGGCGTAAATATAATTTGCCGATGAATACTCACCTGCCTCGCATTCCTTATAAAGAAACGATTCGTAAATCTACATCCTCCCACGGGCGCTATAAGCACCAAAGTGGCGGTCATGGGCAATTTGGGGATGTGTACCTAGATATTAAGCCCATGGAGCGCGGTGAAGGCTTTAGCTTCTCGGAAACCGTTGTCGGTGGTGTTGTCCCCAAACAGTATATTCCAGGTGTTGAGACGGGGGTGCGGGAGTATTTGTCCCAAGGTCCTTTAGGCTTCCCGGTTGTTGATGTGGCGGTTACGTTAACCAATGGGTCGTATCATTCCGTCGATAGTTCCGAACAGGCGTTTAAACAAGCCGCACGAGTGGCGATGACGGAAGGGATGCCCAAGTGTAATCCGGTACTGTTGGAACCGATTATGGCAATTCAGGTGTCTGCACCAACAGAGTTTACCTCGAAAGTGCTGCAACTGATATCCGGGCGTCGGGGACAAATTCTCAACTATGAACCAGTATCGGGTTGGAACGGATGGGACTGTATTTCTGGGTATTTGCCTCAGTCCGAAATGCATGACTTTATCATAGAGTTGCGATCGCTCACGTTGGGGATTGGCTTCTTTAACTGGGAGTATGATCATCTCCAGGAAGTTCCGGGTAAGGTGGCTGATAATGTACTAGCGGCTACGGGGAATGGGAATGGCAACGGATAAACGCTGAGATCAAAAACACACAACAGGAGAGTCTGAGGGTTTTCGCCCTAATCGCTCAATCGCATTTGCCTTCAACTCTCCTTGCTTCTTGTTCACTCCATAGCTGTCATTGAAAAGAATCTAAGCCCAGAGATAGGTATATCTCTCCACAAAGAGCAACTTGTCTTGCCTAGTATCAAATCCGGGTTGATTACCCCCTTTATAACCCAGTCCGCGCAGGCGGACTACCCTTCGGGAAGGCTTCGCATACATTTGTATAGCAGCGATTTTAATCGCCGTGGCAAAAAGGGGGTTAACTAACAGTCGGTAAATATCTAGACAATTAGTGACATAACTAGACATTTTCTCGGATATAATCAGACAATGTCTAGTTTACCCTCCAACAAGCAGCTACTCGACTTTGTTTGTGTGACGGTCTTGCACGTTGCACCGATGGGAACTCAACGGCTAGCATACAAGCTTCTAGG
>NZ_JAVKEA010000017.1:0-3314 GCF_040221695.1 Coleofasciculus sp. E2-BRE-01
GGATGTGGCATCCGCTCGCATTATAGAAATTAGAGGAGTCGTAGCCGTGGGACACACGGTTGGTAAGCTTTCTGAGGGTAAAGGTCACGTCCTGGAAGACGCTAAACTCTACCTCCCTGTGACGGAAGAATCCCCCGCGCTCTTATAGCCGGGGGAGTGTCAACTCCATGTTTTTCTGGAATTACGTGGTCAATTTCATGGGGAAAGAAGGAAACATTATGAGGGAATAAACAATACTCACATCTGTAATTGGCTCGTTCTTCAACCAAGCGACGCAATGCAGCCGGAATATAGGTACTACTCATACAGTACGAGTTAGATGGTGTAGACTCCCGGCTTTGAGCATCACGATTATATGTTCAATGCGCTCATATTCATCAAGTTCTTGTTGTTCTGAAGGAGTAAGCTCCCCTGCTTTACTGCGTACTAACAGAGTTTTCAGTCTTGTCTGCATTTCCAGAGTTGGGCGAAAGGCGAGGATTTCTTCTGGCGTGGGTTGGCTTGCTAGGAAGTTAAGAATATAGTGATAGATGTGAGCAGGGAGTGGCGGCTGCTGGAGACTGAGTGCAAGCAGTTCAGGTAAGCGATTGCCTACCTGTACCAGTTGCTCTTTTAAGTCGTCGGGTACTTCAAGGGTAATTTTTGCCACGGGGTAGCTTGTCTCAAAAACACTTTACTCTAGTTTAGAGGCTACTGAATCAGTCTTGTGGTGGGAATGGGGAATACCTCTACCCTTCGACAAGACTTCGGACGTTCGGCGATGCTCAGACTTCGGCGAGTGCTCAGGACATCGCTTACCTCGACTTACTTCGGCTTCGCTCAGTAACACGCTCGGTAACACGCTCGGTGTGTCATGGGGAATGACGAATGACGAATGACGTAGCTTGCTTCTCGATGAAAGCGAGTATGATAAATGACGAATGACAAATGACGAATGACATAAGACAAATGACGAATGACGAATGACAAATGACATAAGACAAATGACGAATGACCAATATAATCGCTATTATTAATGGAAAGGGAGGTGTTGGCAAAACCACAACCTCAGTCAACTTAGCCGCCGTACTTGCGGAAAAAAAACAGGTTTTGTTAGTAGATACTGATCCTCAAGGTTCAGCCAGTTGGTGGGTAGAACGAAGTGAGGGAGAAATCGGGTTTGATATCGCCCAAGAAACTAATCCTCAACTCTTGAGTCGTCTACAAACCCTGAAAGACTACGAAATAGCCGTTGTCGATACACCCCCCGCCCTGCGTTCAGACGCCTTGACTGCTGTAGTCGCGATCGCAGATTATATTATTTTACCCACACCTCCCGCACCGATGGACTTAGCGGTTTTAATGGAAACAGTACGGCGTGCGATCGCACCAGTAGGAACCACCCATCGGGTATTGTTAACTCGGGTAGATTCTCGCAGTCGTCGGGAAGCGTTAGAGGCGCAAACCACACTCCGAGAACTCGGTGTTCCGGCATTCCGAACCTTTATTCGGACGTACAAAGCCCACGAACGCGCCGCATTGCAGGGGATACCGATTACTCAATTGGGCGGAGAAAATGCCCGTGAAGCCCAAGCTGATTATCGCCGGGTGGCGGATGAACTACACCATCATTGGGGGTGCTAATGACCAAAAAAAAGTTAACGGATTTGTTGCGGGAAGAGGTGGAAAAATCGCCATCTTCCAATCAGCAACCTATTGAAGATACTAACGAACTGAATACAGAAACAGAGGACGAATCAACCATGGCAACCCGCCGAAGAACCAGTACCAGTAAATCTTCAACTCCCACCAAAGCTGACCTTGAAGCCACGGTTGCGGAATTGAGACAGGCACTCGAAGAAGCCCAACAACAAGAAACCACTGTGGTTAATTTAAAAGATAGTTTAGCCCAAACGGAGCAACGAGAACAGCAGTTAAAGGAACAAGTTACGGACTTAGAAACCAAATTACAGCATCAGCAAGAATCCGTTGAAAACTTACAAAGTGAGTTAAAGAAACTCGACCATTTAAAGAGTGAATTTGAGGATGCCAAAAAAGCCGCTGTTCAACTCGCTCAAGCCAATGAGAAATTGATGCAAGAAGTGGAGAGTCTTAAACAAGAGAATGAATCGCTTAAAGCCACTCAAAAGCGACCGATAGAACCCACGCCACCCGTTGAAACCAAACGTCCTCCCGCTAGATCTCCCGCCCGCCCTCTCGGACGACCAATTCAAAAGGATAGCGAAAAGCCTGCGGATTTTGCGAATAAGACGTGGTTGCTGTGATGCTTACGTAGTAAGGGAACCTTAGCCCCTCCTTCTATCATGTCCGGTTGAATATTTACTCCTTTTAGCATCCCTGGTCATTTATACCAGGGAGAAGTCAATTTTTTAGAACAAGCCTTTGCCAACTTCGCATCCTCTAAAGCGTTGTGTTTTTTGACAGTGGAAAATTCGACAAATTCCGCTCGATTCACATCTGGATTGATTCCAGCTACTTTAAGTAGGATTGCTACATCAAATGGATTATTGGAGATATGTTTAGGTAAATTTAACGAGCCGCCAAATAGGTCACAAAATAAAACCCAATCATACGCTGGATAGTCAGCTCACATCTCAACTGATTCAAATTGTGCTAGCCATTCAGATAATGTCGTTGTCACTATCTGACGGGTTGATTTCATGGCATGATGTTCTAAATCTAGCTTGGGTGTCAGGGAATGGATATCAATAAACTGAAGATTCGGGAATACGTTATGCCGCAGCCAATCATTGACTTGGTTTTGAGCATAGTCGTTGAACTCTGCGTAAAATGTGCGTTCATTTTCAGTAACAAGACCAATACTAATCAGCGTAGTATTCCGATGTAATCCCGTAAACTCCGTGTCAAAGAAGATTTCCATTACCTGGCTTTAACTCTATAAGGAGTCTAGCTGGGAAATAAATGATCCTGTTGGTTAATTCTTAGTCTCGCCAACCGCCTTGGGTTTTAACCCAAAGAACCAAAAGCTTGCATTCGTCTAAAGTCCGACTATATTTCTAATTTTAGTCCATTTTAATGGACTTAAGCTATAAGCCAAGAACTTGAGTTCTTGGCGGGTGTTGGGACTGACAAAGGTGAAAAATATCAGTTTCAACGGGGTCAGGGCGGGTTTTGTTGCTCAGTTGTCGGCTGCTTAAGTAGCGTTACTCCCTAAACCATGGGTGTCAACTTAAGCCACATTACCCACGATAGGATACTGGGTGTGGGGTATGGGGTGTGGGGTGTGGGGGAAAGCGAGCAATTTTGGGGAGCTATGTATTAAACGGAACCTGTTTGAAAAAAACATTGTGGAT
>NZ_JAVKEA010000018.1:0-6871 GCF_040221695.1 Coleofasciculus sp. E2-BRE-01
ATGAACTACCCAGACCTACTTCGTTGAGGTCTGGGTTTCTACAACCAGACCAATAGGTTTGTGTTTCTGACGCTTCGCTTGTCCTAGTTGCTTCATGCTTCCCGTTTGCTTGCGCTGACGAGTTTCTGAAGTAGAGCTAGAGACATCAGCGTCTACGAGGCTCGTTCCAAGCCCCGGTAGAATTCCTAATGCCCACAAAAGCATAACTAAAGCCGCCGCTAAATCTCTATCCATCGTAAATCCACATTTATGACAATGGTGAACTCTTTCGTCTAAGGTCTTTTTCTGCTGATTTCCACAGTTAGGACAGGTTTGGGATGGTTTCACTTGGCGAGTAGGAACCTCAATAAAAACCCCGCCAGCGTCTTTTACTTTGTATTCAATCGCTGACCTTAACATCCCCATACCCACATCCAAAATGGATTTGTTTAGTCCGGCTTTTTGTTTTTTGCGCTTGCCTTTTTTGGCTTGGCGGGTCATTTTAGAGACTTCTAGCTTTTCCGTAGCAACGAAGCTATTACAGCGCACAATGTCTGTTGCTACTTGGTGTACCCAGTTTTGGCGCTGATTAGCTACTTTGCGAGTTACTTTGCTAATTTTTGCCTGGTTTTTTTTCCACCGCCTAGAGCCTTTCTGTTTTTTCTTTCTATTGGGCGCTGTTTTACGACGCTTCCCTTTAGAAAGATGCTTGATTTTTGCCTCAGCTTTTCGCAAAAACTTAGGGGCTTCAACAAAAGAATGGTTTTTCCCATCAGTAATTGCTAATGCTGACTTGCAACCCAAGTCAATGCCGACTGAGCCAAAATCTGTTTGCCTTGTCGCTGCCTGCAATTCGGTTAGGTTAACGGTTATGCTGGCATACCATTTCCCATTACGGTAAACAAGGGTACAAGTTGTTGGAGTTCCCCAACTTCTGGCTTTACCGCGCATCTGGATAGAACCAATTTTGGCTAAATCTAGATAACCGTTATCACCCGTTGTGTGTACCTTCCAACCTGTTTTACTGGGATACGTCCAGCCAGAGTAATGCCTGATTGACTTATACTTAGGTCGCTTGGCTAACCCTTTAAACCACCGATTAAATGCGTAATCAACACGCTTTAACGTAGCCTGCAAGGTCATACAATTACACTCTTTGTACTCTACCCAAACTTCCTTGAAGGCAGGTAAAGAGTTTTGTTGCTCGAAGTAGTCAACCCGATGGTTAAACTTTTGGTACTGAGTGAACCGATTACAAACAGCAGCGTTGTACAAATCCTGGTGCAACTTACGGTGATACCGCAATATCTGCTCTTGCTTTCTATTGGGGTATAGCCGAAAAGTTACACGTCTTGTTCGCATTGCTGTTTCCTCCTGTTAAGATTAATCTAGCACATTCAGGTGGGGTTAAGTTAAGGCTTATATCAAATCCCAGGAAACACCTCAAGATTAACCCTGAGCGAAGTCGAAGGGTTGATTGCCTCCGTTCCTCCGGCAATCCGCTATCCCTCCCTACCCTACTTCGTTGAGGGTAGGGACTCCCGCGATACGTTGAAACCAATCTATACCATTGTAGGGATACAGGGGCATTGGTATTCGAGCTGTGGCTTGCATGGTAATGTTTCTGTATCTCTACTAAAAATTGCCAATTTTTCAGTAAATTTGAATACAAAAAGGCAAATTTCGTAGGGACACGACATGTTGTGTCCCTCGGAAAAATGAATGAATAACGTATGATGAAAAGCTGATCACGGCTAAACCTGGCTTAAGTCATGGTAATGATTCTTGACGTTCCCATGGGTTGCCCTCTAGCCTATATCGCATAAGATGTTGAAGGCATCATGTTTGAGGAGGGAGCGGTTCAATGTGTGGAATCGTTGGTTATATCGGCACGCAACCAGCAACAGATATTTTAATGGCAGGGTTAGAACGACTCGAATATCGAGGCTATGATTCTGCCGGAATTGCCACCGTTTGGGAAGGAGAGATTCAGTGCGTTCGCGCTAAAGGCAAACTCTACAATTTACGAGAAAAACTGGAACGTACCGATAACCAAGCCCGACTTGGTATTGGACATACCCGTTGGGCAACTCACGGAAAACCGGAAGAATATAATGCCCATCCCCATACCGACACCCATCAGCGCGTGGCGGTGGTGCAAAATGGCATCGTGGAAAACTATCGAGAATTACGGGAAGACTTGAAAAAACGGGGACATGAATTCCGTTCTGATACCGATACCGAAGTGATTCCCCACCTGATTGCCGAGTTTCTCCCCGAACCCTCAACCCCGGATTTTCAACACCCGAATGCCTTTTTAGACGCCGTGCGCCAAGCGGTGAATCAACTCCATGGGGCGTTTGCGATCGCGATTATTTGTGCCGACTATCCCGATGAACTGATTGTCGCACGACAACAGGCTCCCTTAATTCTGGGATTTGGTCAAGGGGAATTCTTCTGCGCCTCCGATACTCCCGCCCTTGTCCCCCACACCCATGCCGTGTTGAACCTAGAGAATGGCGAACTGGCACGGTTAACCCCCCTAGGGGCAGAAGTTTATAACTTTAACGGGGAACGTCTTCGCAAATTCCCCCGTACCCTCAACTGGAATCCTGTACAAGTGGAAAAACAGGGATTCCGTCATTTCATGCTCAAAGAAATTTTTGAGCAACCGGGTGTGGTACGAACCTGTTTAGAAGCTTATATTAGCAGTGATTGGTCAGCGGGAGAAAATGATAGCAGTAGCGCGATACCTGATCAAAACCCAGTCGCCGGAGACACCCCATCCACAACCACGCCGATACAATTGGGACTTCCTGAGTCGTTGTATGAAAACTTAGAACACGTTCAGATATTGGCATGTGGTACCAGTTGGCACGCCAGTCTTGTCGGGAAATACCTGATCGAACAACTCGCCGGAATTCCCACGATGGTACAATATGCCTCAGAATTCCGCTATGCTCCCTCACCCTTGACGCGCAATACCCTCACCATTGGCGTTACTCAATCAGGAGAAACTGCTGATACCTTAGCGGCGTTGGAGATGGAAAAACGACGGCGTACTGGTTTAGGACAAGAGTATCAGCCGCGACTGGTGGGGATTACCAATCGTTCCGAGAGTTCTCTGGCGCATTTAGTCCCGCATATTATTGAGACGTTTGCGGGAATGGAAATTGGTGTCGCGGCAACGAAAACCTTTGTCACTCAATTGGTGGTATTTTACTGTTTAGCGCTGGATTTAGCCTATCAACGCCAAACCCTACCCCCGTCAAGGATTGCCGAAATTATTGCTGGGTTGCGCCAACTTCCCTCCCAGATTGAGTTGGTGTTATCGCATCAGGAACATTATCTGGAAGAATTAGCCCATGAGTTTGCCGAAACCCAAGATTTCATCTTTTTGGGGCGTGGGATTAATTTCCCCATCGCTTTAGAAGGGGCGTTGAAGCTTAAGGAAGTCAGCTATATTCACGCTGAAGGGTATCCAGCAGGGGAGATGAAACATGGACCCATTGCCCTATTAGATTCTAAAGTTCCCGTGGTTGCGATCGCGATGCCGGGTACTGTGTATGAAAAGGTGCTATCTAATGCCCAAGAAGCCAAGGCGCGAGATGCGCGATTAATTGGGGTGACACCCATGCATGATCCAGAAGCGGCTCAAACCTTTGATATTTTATTATCGGTGCCAGTGGTGGAGGAATTATTGTCTCCCATTTTGGCAGTGATGCCATTACAGCTTTTGGCATATCATATTGCGGCGCGGCGGGGTTTAGATGTGGATCAGCCTCGGAATTTGGCAAAATCAGTCACGGTGGAATAAATAGGTGGGGACAATTAAAGTTAACGGTGGAGATCGTCATTCGTCATTTGTCATTCGTCATACTCGCTTCGCGAGAAGCAAGCTACGTTTATGTAAAGGTTTGAGGGTTGTTTACATAACTTCATAAGGTTGAGTTTATTTCCACCAACCTACTGGACTGACACAGCTAAAATTGTGGAATAGATTTGGCGGTGAAATTGGGCGCACGCCATGCGCCCCTACAATTCTAATTCATCAAATAAGGTGTGCCACGCCACTACAGATGTCGAGACGTATCAGGTTGTTATATCAGGTTTGCCTTTATTCCCCCCTTTTGCCACGGCGATTGAAATCGCTGCTACATAAACTCTAAACCCATTACTTGACGATAGTGGGCTTCAAACGGCTGGACGCTTTTAGACTGGCGACTACTCATCCATTCACTTTGCTCAAATAATTCCTTCCTTAATTCATCTACGTCAATGCGGGTGACTTTTCCATCCGCAACGACTCGTTCCCCATTCACCCAAACCGTATCCACTACATTTGTCGGACGCCCTAACACCAGTGAAGCGATCGGATCAGTACGCGGTAATACAGATAAATTGGTCAAATCATATAACACTAAATCAGCTTTTTTGCCGATTGTCAACGAACCTAACTCATTCGCTATATTTAACCCCTTTGCCCCACCTAAGGATGCCATCTTAATCGCCTGACGCGGCGTAATCCAGTGGCGATAGTCTAAATCAGTGGTATTGTGCAATAATGTACCAATTTTAATCGCTTCTAAGACATCTTGAGCATCATTACTCGCTGCACCATCACAACCAAAGGTAACATTAATTCCTGCTTTCCGGTAGTTCAAAATGGGGGCAATTCCACTTCCTAAGCGCAAATTACTCAAGGGATTGTGAACTACAGTCGATCGCGTTTGGGCTAAAATCCCAATATCGGCATCATCTAACCAGACACAGTGCGCCAAAGAGGTGCGCCGACTCAAGTAGCCCAGTTGTTGCAAATGTCTTACCGCACTACAGCCGTATTTTTCTTGCGCTAGTTGCTGCTGTGCTTTTGTTTCCAATAGATGGGCGTGACGACATAAATTCTCGCGATCGCTTAATTCAATGCAACCCTCGAACAGTGCGTCTGAACAGAGTTGTATCCCCGTTGGCGCAACAAGAATGTTGATTCCTGATTCGGGATGATGAAATCGCTGCACCACCTCCTGCATCAATGCCAGGATTTCCTCGGTTGAGTGATGATCAGGATCATGGTTTTGCTTCACATCCCCATCGGGAATCCCCTGCGACAGGGATTCATCTTGAATCAACGGACCAATAAATGCCCGAATTCCAATCTCTTGATAAGCCCGAACCACCGCCGCAACGGTTTCAATTTCTTTCCCTGGAATTAATACCAAATGATCGACAACTGTTGTCCCGCCTGATAGTAATGTTTCCACGGCTGTGCCTAACGCACTTAAATAAACCTGTTCTGGTGTTAACGGCGTAAACTCATAAAGTTGGGCAATCCACAGTTCTAAAGGTAAGGGTGGAATAATACCCCGTTGCCACATCTCCGAGGAGTGAGTGTGGGCATTAATGAAACCGGGGAGAAGCAGTTTATTTTTGCCATCGACTATATTTGTGCTTTCTCCAGAATTAACAGAGGAATGAGAAACAATCGTGGCGATCCGATCGGCATCAATTTTGACATCGACAGTTGTATAGTCCGGTTCAAGGGGAATTAAAACGTTTTCAATAATAAAACTCACGATTGATTAGTCGTTTAGGAAAAAAAATATTCGCATAAATCTGGTTCGTAGTTGCGCTAAAGCGCTATAAATTTCCAGTTTGCTGACGATAAACCCTAACGTTAGTTAAGGGAAATGACACTAACTTTAGAGTTTGTTGTTAGCGCTTGAGCGCTTAAGGCACGCTTCGTGCCTACTACGAACGCAGATTAAGGGTGTGTCCCCTGGCGAAGCGCGATCGCATCAGTCATGCCTAAACGATAGCACCGTTATATTCTGGCTCATGTCTGGTCAGCCGTGCAATCCTGAGTACAATGATTGGCGTATCTATCATGACTGGAATACCATGAATCAACCGTTACGGACATTAGGTGTAGCCCCCAATGCTTGGGGAGTGAATGATGCGATCGCGGATTTGACTCGCCCCTCCCTAACTCCTCATCCCATTACCCTTACCACCGAAACCAAAAGCCTGCGCCTGGATTTAGTCAAATCTGCCATCCTAATCATCGACATGCAAAATGACTTCTGTCATCCTGATGGATGGTTAGCCCATATTGGCGTAGACGTAACCCCCGCCCGCAAACCAATCGAACCTCTGATAGCCTTGCTTCCCCAGTTACGAGAGGTTAATGTCCCCGTGATTTGGGTGAACTGGGGAAATCGTCCCGACTTACTCAATATTAGTGCTGGATTGCGCCATGTTTATAATCCCACAGGTGCAGGAATTGGACTCGGTGATCCCTTGCCTAAAAGTGGGGCAAAAGTGCTAACCAAAGACAGTTGGGCAGCGGCAATTGTGGATGGATTAAACCACGAACCTGAAGATATTTATATTGACAAATATCGCATGAGTGGCTTCTGGGATACTCCCTTAGACAGCATTTTACGCAATATGGGCAAAACCACTCTTTTCTTTGCGGGTGTCAACATTGATCAATGTGTCATGGCAACATTACAAGATGCTAATTTCCTGGGATATGATTGCGTGCTACTCAAAGATTGTGCGGCAACAACATCTCCTGATTACTGCTTTAAAGCCACGATTTATAATGTTAATCAGTGTTTTGGATTTACCAGCGATTCCCAATTACTTCTTAAAGCTTTAAAAGCGTAAAAAAATCAGAATGCAGAGGGCAGATAGGCAGGGGAGACAAGGAAAATGGTGAGAGTTAGCAGCTACTAACGGTTTGCATCAAAAACGAATGACCAATGACCAATGACCAATGACCAATGACCAATGACCAATGACCAATGACCAATGACCAATGACCAATGACCAATGACCAATGACCAATGACCAATGACCAATGACCAATGACCAATGACCAATGACCAAT
>NZ_JAVKEA010000019.1:0-15047 GCF_040221695.1 Coleofasciculus sp. E2-BRE-01
ATCCACAATGTTTTTTTCAAACAGGTTCCGTTTAATACATAGCTCCCCAAAATTGCTCGCTTTCCCCCACACCCCACACCCCATACCCCACACCCAGTATCCTATCGTGGGTAATGTGGCTTAAGTTGACACCCATGGGCATTGCCGTACCCTTACTCACCCTATAGATGCTGCATCAGTCAAGAAACCTAACGTTTCACCGGAAGTCTAGAAACCTGTATCGGGGCGGGTTTAGTTATATCTGGGTGCAACCAAAAAGATAGTAGTCAAACCCGCTCCTACACACAGACGCGCCAGTGCCATTCTCCCTAATATGCCATTCAGGTAAAATCAGGTTACTATAACTCTATTACAACCCAGCTAAGTTTAACTACATTCCTTTCAATCAAAAAACTCCGATAAAAAAGGACAGATAACCATGGCACCCGTTCAATCTATCCCCCCCAAATACAACGGCTTATACTGTCAATCTCCAGAGGGAAACTCCCTGGTTTTCCCCCTCAAGCATACCGAGGTTGAGGCGAAAATTGCCGGGAACCTGTCACGAGTTGAGGTGACTCAGCGATTTGAGAACCCCTTCACCCAACCGCTAGAAGCTATCTATGTCTTCCCCTTACCCGATGAAGCCGCCGTGGATGACATGGAAATTAAAATCGGCGATCGCATAATTAAAGGAATCATTAAAAAACGCGAAGAAGCCCAACAGATTTACGAACAAGCCAAACAAGAAGGGCGTACCGCCGGATTACTGGAACAAGAACGCGCTAATATCTTTACCCAATCCCTCGCCAATATCAAACCTGGTGAACAAATTGATGTCACGATTCGCTACACCGATAGCTTAAACTTTGAACAAGGGGACTATGAATTCGTCTTTCCCATGGTGGTGGGACCTCGATATATCCCAGGTGCAACCATTGATGAGAGTGGCGATACCGATGAAGTTCCCGATGCTTCCCGAATTACACCGCCTATTGTACCCGAAGGAACGCGATCGGCACACGATATCGGCGTTACCGTAGAAATTAATGCAGGTGTACCGATTCAAAATGTCCATTCCCCTTCTCATCAGTTGCAGATAGAATCCGAGGGAGAAATTGTCCGGGTGCAACTGGGCGGTGATGATACGATTCCCAATAAAGACTTAATCCTGAGATATCAAGTCGCCGGAGACAATACCCAAGCCACTGTCTTAACCCAATCTGATCACCGGGGCGGACATTTTGCCCTTTATTTTATCCCCGCCTTAGACTATCATCCCGATGAAATTTTCCAAAAAGATGTGGTGTTTCTCATGGACACCTCCGGTTCTCAACAAGGCGCACCCTTGCACAAATGTCAAGCACTGATGCGACGCTTTATTAATGGGTTAAATCCTGACGATACCTTCACGATTCTTGACTTTTCTAATACCGTCCGCCATCTCTCCCAAACTCCCCTGGCTAATACACCGGAAAATCGGGAATTAGCGATCAATTATATCAATCAATTACACGCCAGTGGTGCAACTGAAATGCTCAGTGGAATTCGGGCGGCAATTAAGGTTCCAGCACCAGAAGGGCGGTTGCGGAGTGTGGTGTTACTCAGTGATGGTTATATTGGTAATGAGAATCGCATTTTAGGCGAAGTTCAGCAGGAACTTAAACCCGGAAATCGGTTATATAGTTTTGGGGCGGGTAGTTCCGTAAACCGCTTTTTACTTAATCGTATTGCTGAAATTGGACGCGGAATTTGTCGGATTATTCGTCACGATGAACCGACGGAAAAAGTCGTTGAAAAGTTTTTCCGCTCAATTAATAATCCCGTCTTAACCACAATTGAACTCAACTGGAATGGAAGCGGAGAAACCCCGGAAATTTATCCCGCAATCGCCCCCGATTTATTTGCCCAACAGCCTTTAGTGGTATTTGGACGAAAGCGCGATCGCATGGCGGGTGATTTACAGATTAATGGGACTACCGCCGGGGGTGAACACTATCAAAAGACATTTCACCTCAATTTTAGTGAAACTGGAAATCCAGCCATTGCTCAATTATGGGGACGAGCGCGGATTAAAGACTTAATGAATCAAATGGTGACTTATGAAACTAAATCGGGAGTTGAGGCGGTAACCGATACAGCGTTAACCTATCAGTTATTGTGCCAATATACCGCATTTGTTGCCGTTAGTGATGATGTGCGAGTCGAACCCGGAAGTCAATCGGTTTCGATGAATGTTCCCGTGGAAATGGCAGAAGATGTTAGTTATCGAGGCGTTTTTGGTGCAGCAGCACCTCGTTCAATGTCACTTCAATCACAACGACGAACCTATTCAGCTAATGCGCCAAGTATGTCCCTTGAAAATCTCTCTCTTGCCGATGCAGCATCCACGGAATTTGATGCTATGTATTCGATGAAAGCAGATGAGGACAAAAACCCACCTCTATCGACCTCTTCACCAAAAGGAATGGTCAGTAAAGGTATCGATGCAGTTCAGAAAAAGTTAGGTCAAAAGCCCTCGTCTCCAGCCGCCAAGAATACCCAGTTAGAAGTAGTTAGCGTCACTGGATTGGAGCAAAGTGAAGCCCTTTCATTGACCCAATATTTGCAACAAATAAATTTACCCTCTAATTTGAGGGGTGAAATCGTCTTCGAGTTTACGCTAAGTAAAGGGCGCGTCGGGCGGATTATGTTAGATGAAGAGGCTTCAACCTTGAAAACGGCAAACGTGATTGAGTTAATCAAGCGAAATTTGATCAAGTGGCGTCCTTATCAATTGATTAATAGCACCGTGGTGTTAAAATTGCGAATTCAATCGTAGGATTTAGCTGAATCAAACAGCCAACTGTAGGGGCGCACAGACGTGCATCCGTGTCAACTTAAGCTCAACCCCTCACCCCCAGCCCCTCTCCCACGCCGGCTATGCATTGTACTACACCAACAAGTGTGGGCACGTAATCCACAAGAGATAGACAAGCGACATACTCGTCGTCAACGCCAGACTGCCGACAAAGAAAGTCAATGTTGGTTAAGTGCTTCCGTTGCGACCGAGTTAGCTTTACCTGAAGACATAGAGGTGGTGACGATTGCCGATCGCGAAGCGGATATTTACGATTTATTTGCCATGACTCGCCGTGAGCGATCGCATCTATTGATCTGATCCGAGGGACTCACAATCGCCGTGTTGACCATCAAGCCAAATATTTGCACGCCAGCATTGAGCAAGCGCCAGTAGCTGGATCTGTGACCATTACTGTACCTCGTAACGGTCAGCGACCCCAGAGGCCAGCTACCCTAACCGTTCGCTTTGCTACCTTGGAGGTGCAACCACCTCGCCATCATCTCCAAAGAGCTAAACTGTCTCCAGTTACTCTTCAAGTGGTATTAGCTACTGAATCTAATCCTCCCCATGATACCACACCCATTTGCTGGTTATTGTTAACCACCCTACCCGTTAATAGTTTCGATGAAGCTGTCCAATGTATACGATGGTACTCTTTTCGCTGGCTGATTGAACGCTATCACTATGTTCTTAAAAGTGGTTGTCACCTCGAACAACTACAACTGGAAACACGAGAGCGTATTGAGTGTGCTCTCTTCGACTTATTCCATTGTTGCTTGGCGCTTATTGTGGCTCACTTATCAAGCTCGCTCTAGTCCTGATACACCTTGTGATACGGTTTTACAGACTCATGAGTGGCAGGCTCTGTATTGTACTATTCACTCTCAACCTGTCCCTCCAGAGGAGCCACCATCTTTAAGGCAGGCTGTCGGTTGGATTGCTCAACTTGGCGGTTTCTTAGGGTGTAAACATGATGGTGAACCTGGAGTGAAAACTATTTGGCGCGGTTGGCAGAGACTACAAGATATCGCTGCTACCTGGCACTTACTTCACTCCTAGCTATTCAATTCCATTTTAACTGTTCACGCAAAAGAAAACGCGATCGCACAATGTTTAAGAAAGATGTGGGTAATGCATAGCCCACGCCGGGGAGAGGGGCTGGGGGTGAGGGCTGGCGTGGGTGAGGGGTTAAGCTTAAGTTGACACCAATGTTCCCAATTCCCTACATTGTTATAGTTCCCGATAAAATCGATAAAATTGACCCTGAGCGAAGCCGAAGGGTTGATCAAAACTCAAAACGTTCCTTCCCCGTCCCCTGATGCACAGTTTTCACCCATTTCAATCGCTTGGGACGCACGGACATACGAGCAGTTGTAGCTGACATGACAAGCATCCAATGCATCATATAAAGAACACCGCGCACTGTTTGCAAGACATTGAGAAATAGAGTGCCAATTGTCAAGGGTTGATCCCGTTGAATCCGACGCAATCCCGTAAACATGGCAATGAAAGACAAAGCAAGAGTTAATCCAGTAATCGGACTATACAGAGGTAAACGACTACGAAGCAGCGCCATTAAACAATCCGGTATAGCCGCCGTTGGCAATAGGTACTGAATAATTAAAAATGAGAATAAATCGATAGTTTTGCTCAGACCCAAACGATTACTAGCAATCAGACGCCAGTAGTCCAAATAACGCTGATATCCCCCTTCTGCCCAACGACTCCGCTGATGCCAGAGGGAGAGGGCGCTTGTCACACCTTCCTCATCCACCCCTGGGAATTCTAGGAAACGAATATCCCATCGATCCAAATGCAGGCGTATAGTTAAATCCAGATCATCGGTAATCGTTTGTTCATTCCAGCCGCCACAGCGTTCTAACGCCGAACGGCGGACAAACTGACCATTTCCCCGGAGTTCACCAATCCCACCAATGGCAGTCCGTTGGTTTTGGAAATAGCTATCCAGCGCCATTTCTGCCATCTGTCCTTTTGTCCAGAAATTCAGCGGCGCATTCGCGATCGCTTTTCGCACTTGTACCGCCCCGACTCTCGACTGGTTAAAGATGGGTAGCACTCGCCGCAGCAGATCTTGAGTGATATGGGCATCGGCATCAAAGACACCAATCACCTCCCCTTTGATCAAGGGTAATACATGATTCAACGCCCCAGATTTACCGCCTGTGGCGTTAGCATCGCGATGAAATACGTTTAACTGATCGTATTCTGCCGCCAGTTGCTCTAAAAGGATTGGGGTTTTATCCGTACTGTGATCATTAATTACCCAAAGTTCGCAGCGTTCCTTGGGGTAATCTAAGTTACACAGCATCCTCACCAAGTTCTGAATTACCGCCTCTTCATTCTTAGCCGCCACCAACAAGGACACATACGGAAAATCCGCCGGATTCTCTCCCTGTAGCGGTTTCGGCACTCTGATCGGTCGCGCCACTAATACCCGTATCGCCTGAATACCCAACAGTGCGGTTAAACCAAAGACTAACCAATACCCCCAGGACAGCAGATGCAGAGTGATCGTCCCTCCCCAAATCAGGGTCAGCGCCAACGCCGCTTTGCGTCGTCGCCCTTCGAGTCCCTGAAAGAAAAAGTCGCTCTCAAAATCATCTTCAGACCACTCAGACAGCAGAGAGCTAAGGGGATCAAGCTCACTGCTATGGTTATTCTCTGTCCAGGAGTTCTCTGGCATACGCTCCTTGATTTCTCCACCCACGCAAATTGTATCTAATTGTATCTTATTTCGTTAATTTTTTTATACTTTGAGGAGAATACTCTAGTATTTTAACGTTTGCTCGTTCTGCATGGCTGAAGATATAGGGTTTGTATGGTGATATCGTTTCTGAGTACAGCAGCATGGGGACTAGGTTCTGTCCTGTGGGTAGAACTAATCCGCGACTTCTATCACGTCTTGTCCCATCATTGGACACCGTTATATCGGTTGCATGTTTGGCACCATCGGGTGTTCAAACCGGATTTAACCCCAGCTAGTGAGCAAATTTATCGCCAAGCCCATTGGTACAATGATTTACCCGAATCCCTGGTCATGTTGCTGTTTAGCTTGGGGTTGTGGGGAGTCGCCTATATCTGGAGTGAACCCCATTGGGCGGCGTTGGCGGGTGTCCTCTATACCTTAAGCTTTTTAGGAAGTGCGATCGCGCGAGGGAGTGGACTCTCCGGTGCGGATGAATTAACCGACTTAACCCATCGTCCGGGACCATTCTTTCGTCCCCCCTCCAACTGGACGGTGAATCGCCCCTATCATTGGCGACATCACTTTGATAACCAAAAGGCGTATTATTGTGGCACATTGACCTTCGTCGATAAACTTATGGGTACTGCGCTATCCCTGAAAGGTAAAACGGTAGCCGTTACTGGGGCGTCTGGCACATTAGGGCGATCGCTATTGTATCAGTTGCACCAGCGCGGGGCTAAAGTTATCGGATTAACCTCGAAATCAGACCCAATTATTTTAACCGCAGCCGATGAACCGTTATCCGTGAAAACGATAACCTGGCAAGTGGGACAAGAATCTGATATTGCGGCTGAGTTAGAATCGATTGATATATTGATCCTCAATCATGGGATTAACGTCCATGGAGAGAGAACCGCTGACGCGATCGCCAAATCTTATGATGTGAATACATTCTCCAGTTGGCGGTTATTAGAATTATTTTTGCAGACGGTTCGCACCAATCAAGATATTGCCCGCAAGGAAGTCTGGATCAATACCTCCGAAGCCGAAGTTAGTCCCGCCGTCAGTCCTCTGTATGAATTAAGCAAACGGGCATTAGGGGATTTAGTCACATTACGCCGTCTCGATGCGCCTTGTGTAATCCGCAAACTGATTTTAGGACCGTTTAAGAGTAATTTGAATCCCATTGGTGTTATGTCGGCGGATTGGGTGGCAAAACAAATTGTTAATTTAGCGGTGCGAGATGTCCGGAATATTATCGTTACGATTAATCCGCTAACGTTTTTGACCTTTCCGATTAAGGAGTTCTTTGTCAGCCTATATTTCCGAGTCTTTAGTCACAAGGCGTCAGAATCATCAGTTAAATGATGACAAGCCTGGTGTTTATTTCCTGTAGTGAAATAAACACCAGTTAAAGGTAGGGGCGACCCGCTTGCATCAATTAAAAACTGTGTCCACTCAATTTTGTCGGGTCGCCCTTTACTCAATTTCCGCTTGTTGTTTTAGATTTTACGTAGGGTGCGTTAGGCGTAATTGATAATCATCATGAGCGGGTTAATCTGAATGTCGCCGTAACGCACCATGATTGCTAAAAAGGAAATCGCGCAATTGCTGACCTACTGCCTCTAGAGAGAAGCTCATTTCTACTCGATGTCGGGCACGTTTCCCCAACTCACACCGCCATGCGGGATCATCAAGAACCCGACCCAGAGCCAGTGCTAGGGCGGTTGCGTCTTCGCGAGGGACAACCAATCCCCCTGATAACTCACCATTCTCCAGAATATCGGGTACACCGGGCGCATCAGTCGCCACAACGGGCAAACCACAAGCCATTGCTTCTAGGGGAGCAACCGGGAATCCTTCATGGCGAGACGGAAGGGTATAAATGTCAGCGGCAGAAAGATAATTGCGGATAGCGGTGCGATCCAGGATGTATTCGTTGATCCAAATTACACCGGGTAACTGCATTTGGGAGATCTGTTGATGTAATTTATCAGCATCGCTACCGGTGCCAACTAGGAGTAGTCGCAAGTCTCGTTCTGGGCGATCGCGACATACCTGTTCCCAAGCCGTGATTAGGATATCAAGTCCCTTACGGCGCAGGTCAATTCGCCCATGCCAAACCACTACCTCAGCCTCTGGTGGGATGCCTAGGGCGGTTCTGGTGGTCGCGCGATCGCCCTCATCCCATATACTCAAATCTAAGGGGTTGAAAATCTGGGCTATCTTGCTGGATGGTACACCATAGCGAGACTGCACTCGCTGGACTTCCGTCTGGGTGGCGATAATTAAACCCGCGCCAGCTTGCATCGAAAATGGACGCAGGGGATATTCAAGGCGACTCATCTGGAAGTCTCCTCCTTGAAACGTGGCAAACACAGGTAAGCCGATTAACTGCCCTAACAGGACACACATATCAAAGCGGGCATATTCGTATTCTTGGCATAAAATTGCCTGACAGCCTTCCTGGCGTAGTTCGTGGGCGAGTATCCTCAAGGGCGTGGCTAGGTAAGGGGCGATATCTCGCCTTACGGCTGATAACAGGTAACTAACACCTCGAACCATGGGGCGGTGAATGGCGCGATAGCGTTTAGGGGCAGGCAGTACACAAATCGTCGCACCTGTGGGTAAGTGAGTATAGCGTGTCGGTGTACTCACCTGGGCGGAAACACAAAATAATACCGTCCGCACGCCAGCCAGTTGCAAGGCGTCGATGTAGCCGAACATCCAGCCACCTGTCATTTCCTGACAAAATCCCTCGAAGGAGATGCCGATGCTATCGAGAAAGTCTTCAATGAGATCGCCCCAATGCAGCAATGCGATCGCGGGTTTGGGCTGGGTGTTCATCAAGTCAAGCCTCTCTACACTACATGAGCAGTCTAGTCATTTCAAGAGTTACAGCACCAAGAAGGTAAGAGTAATTATTGCTGGTTTACTCTATTTATTCTTGAGCAGTAATGTGATAAATCATAAATCTCGGACTTTTTTGATAAACTTCAAACGTTCGCTCCATATACTCAATCAATTTAGGTTTCTCTTTAGATAACTGATTCTTCTGCTTATTGACAATCCCCAACCATGTTGCACCCTTGTCTGAAAGCTCTTTTAATAGCAAAATTGCGTCCTCGTCATCCAGTTCAGACCAACTCAATGACGACCAAGTATAGGCAGGTGGAAACACCCAGCCATCTCGTTGGCTATAGTAGATAGCCACTGTATCACCTGTCGTTGAAGTGGCGGTAACAACCAGGTCATCGGGTTGAGAGATTTGACGCAGGGCAAGCCCTAATTGATAATCATTTGCAGCCCAAGGTCGGAAGGCAAGCGTTTTCAGTTTGTGCTGCCCAATTCCGATAATAAGTATTAACAGAGTTGTGATCAGGGCTAATGAGGTGGGGAACCCGGCAATACGTCGGATGAAGGAGAAACCAACAATCAAAACGTTACTGGTTAAAGCAGCGGCAGCAGGGTTAATCAGGTTGAGATTAGTCGGGTTATTCACAAGTCCTTGAGCCGCAATCAGGTAATAAATTGCAAAAGCAATTATCCACCAATGAAACAGCCAAGGTGCGCTACTAATACTATCTCTTGACTGATGTTCAGATTGAGGGGGGCGAAGAACTAAACCGATGGCAACAAACAGAATTAATGGTTTTGTCCAGAACCAGTCTAATTGAAAATACAGTTTTGGCAGGAAATAATTCTGTTCTAAGAAGTGGCGCAACCCGAATTTCCAAACCCAGTATCCACCAGCAGCGATGTAATAGGGTGGGTAAGTCTTAGAAATATGAATTGCCCATAGGTAATATGCAATGACAAGTGATAGTACGGCAACAGCAGCAGCACCGATTACGGCAAGCTGTTTGGAGCGTAGTTTTTGCTTCTGCCTAAGAATTGTAACTATGGCATAGAGCATGGCAATTCCGACAAAAATACCGGAAATCTTAGTCAAAAATCCCAACAGTCCAGTTAGGCTGGATAAAATTAGATAATGCAGGCGTTCCGTTTGCAAGAAGGCAACCATTAGCCAGACACTGGTTACTACCAGAGACAGCATAACCGGATCGGGAAGAAAAGACCGATCCACATAAATTTGTCCCGGTAAAATTGCCAGGAGGGCGGCGCTGATTAGAGCATGTTTCTCACTCCAAATGCGGCGAACCAGTTGATAGAACGCAAAGATTCCCCATACGCCAAAGGTGACGGCGACAGAACGTGCAACCCAGTCATGGTGACCGATAATTCGGTACAACAGGGCGGCTATATAAGTGATGGTTTGGAATTCATAGCCGACGTAATTGTCTCCGGGTCCATTCCAGCTAATTTTGGGATAGAAAATATTCCAATGTCCCTGGTAGAAGTTGTCCGCGATCGTTGCCGTATCAGACTGTCGCCAGCTCGTAACATCTATGAACGGTTGGTTGATTTGATTAAACCGTAGAATTGCTGCCGTAATCAGGATTGCTAGAAGTATATACGTCGTCGCGCGGGAACCACCTATTTTCATTACACACCCCTAAGTTTAATTGTGCAAATCCTATCGATAAAGTATTCAATTATTTTACTCCAAGGGAGTAAGGCGATCGTTGGTTGCGGCTGGATGTTCATTTTGACCTAAACGACTAGAACGTCAATAAATTGTTATTACAATTAGGGTTTTACTATTTTAATAGCAAATGTGTGACAAGGATGATTAGTATGCAACGTTTCGAGTTCATAATGTTCCTCTAAGTCGGCTTTGGCTTCAGAATCGCACGTCACAACAACTTCATTCTTAGTTAAACTTTTCTCAAAGGAGGTTGATTTTATTGAATAATCACCAAGATTGGCAACTTTTATATAAAACATTAAATGAGCATTATATTCAGTGTTGTCAACAACTGAAAATCTAGTTACTTTTGGAATAAAAATCGACATTTTTTCAAAGTATTCTCCATACATTAATTGAGGATTTGAGGGGTGGCTCCAATCATAAATTATTCCCTTATTTTTATAGATTCTATAATAAACAGTATCTATATAGGGTATGAAGAAAATACTAGCAATTATTAATCCAGCCATTAGCTGCCGTTTAAACAGATCCTTAATTTGGTAGTAGTTTAGGAGTGAGTTTAAGATTTGAGATAGTCCGATACCAATAACTAGAGAAGCTATTGGATAGAGTGGTGCGTCGTACCAGGGAAGCTTAGTTTTTGCTGATGAAATTATTAGCCAATAGCAGGTAAAGTATAAGAGTCCAAAAATACTAAAACTTTTTATTTTTTTACTTTTGTTAAAATATTCAATAACACAACCAATAGGAAACAAATATATCCAAGGAACAAACTTGTATTTCAATTCATTCATATAATAGGTAAATGGAGCATTATGTCCTTCTAAATTAGTTGAATATCTTCCTGTAATTTCATTGTTTATTACAGATTTTAAATAACCAGGACTATAGTGTTCTCTTAAAAAGTAATATCCTAAAATTAAGGCTATAAAAAATATTGCCGAATAGTAGCTCTGAGGTGATATGAGTATTTCTTTTAACTTCTTTTGATACGCGGTGTAAATAATTAAAGCTGGCAATGCCAGTAATCCAGCTATACTTTTGGTCATAACAGCAAGCACCAAAGCAACAGTTGTAATGGCAAGATAAAAGTTTTTTCTTGGTGTCTTAGAATGTAAGTATGCAAAGTAAGAAAGAGAATAGACAGTCATCCAGAGAACAAGCATGGCATCGTAATCTGCTGTTCTGGCTACGTGTTCTCCGATGAATCCGGTACTCGTGATTAACACTAATCCACTAATCAGACCCATTTTTAAGTCATGAAAATAGTTTTTGCAAAAAAATACAACTATAAGAGTTGTACTAATAGCAGCTAAGGCTGATGGTAATCGAAGAGAAAACTCGTTGTATCCGAATAACTTCATACATAGTGCTATTAACCAAATTAATAAAGGTGGTTTTGTATTCCATAGATCAGGCTGACCATCAAAATAGGTGACAATCCAGTTCCCATTTAGAGTCATTTCTAATGCATTGACCGCCAACCTTGATTCATCCCACATCCGGATAGACGGTAGATGAAGACGAAAAAAGAAAACGGGGTAACAAGCAATAAAAAAAATCAATAAACATATAGTTTGTTTATTAGTTAATAGTTCGATGAACCTTTTTAATTTTTTATTAAACGCCCTATTATTCATAAATGCTCCTCATACAGCTAAGAGTTTTTAGGTAAGACAAGTAGTTTCTCTTCAAGGAAATTTGCCTTGTCTAATTGTCTAATTGTCTACTTTCCTTCCTTGTCTCACCTGAACTCCAATCTTAAAAAACCTACCCTTGTGAAGCTCCGTACTCCTACCTTCCACAATACTTATTAGACCCTATTTACCGCTGGGCAAAAAGCCCGATCTCTGCATCGTGCAGCATTTGTATTGCCTCTGCCAGTTGCTTTTCATCCCACCAGTGAACCAGAAAATCTCGATGCCGTTGGGCGAGGATAGAAGCAGGAGTCCCTGCTAACCAATCCCGCTCTACTGCGTTCATTCCTTGCTGATACCAGTTGCCCCATATTATAATCCCTGCTGCTGTATTCAACGGAATTAACAAGCACATTACAATCAAAAGACCTCTCTGAACCAGTATTTTGTACCGAGGTTGCCCATAAAGTTCCCAGATGAAGAAGGCGGTGCAGAATGTGGGAACGGCAAATAGCACGTATCGCATAGGCATCCCTGCCGTTGGCACTAGTCCAGACCTGCCGTAACCCATCGCCAAGGAAAAAATGGCTAATATACCAAAAAATAAAAGCACACCTAAAGCACGATATCTCTCCCAACCCTGATAACGTAAAACAGCAAGCACGGCGACACCTGCACTAGGAACCAGTAAACCGAATGCAGCCATCACAAATGGTGCCCAAAATTTTGATGCCACCGGTCCAAACCCTAATGCCACAAACATAGCCGCCGTCTTAAGGGTTGCTCCCAAACCGGGACTAGGAGGATTCCAGTAAGGGCGTTGGTAACCGACGAAGTACAAGCCGACAAGAGCCAGAGCGATCGCAGCCGTACCCATCAAAAATCCACTGCTCCAGCGCCGTCCCCCGTTAGTTTTGCTTGTCCGCCAATGCCGCACGCCCCAATAAATAAGCCACGGTGCAAGAAAGAGTGCAAATACCAGTCCAACTGCGCCGCACAAGGGGAGCAATACCAGGGAAACTCCACTCAACACCGCAGCGCCCGATGTGGCTAGAGTGGGATGAGTAACCATCACCAGCAGCAGGGCAAAGATCAGGGCAGTAGGTACCACAAACGAGAGTTGCCAGCTCCAAAGCAGATTTTCCCAATTCCCCATGTGCAGCAAGGCGATGGGAAAGAAAGCATCGGCATAGTCTGTGCGCCCTCCGCGTAGGTGTCGAGCCACTCGAATTGTGAAGGCGGCAACCACTCCCAGTGTAATCACATTAAAGACCATACCCGCACGGAAATCACCAGTGAGCTTGAGCAAACCCAGTAGCATTAGGCGAGGTAAGGGGAGGCGATGCTCGTTGTTCTGAGACCAAAGCCAACTCGCCAGATCGGGTTCATTACCGGTTAGCGGTGCAACCAGGGTCCAGTCTTCTGCAAGGGGAATATTTCGACCGTATTTAACGATACAACCGAGAGCAAAGAGTATCATCACCAGCCAGACAGCCCAGACAAATATCCTGGCGCGGCGATCGCCGTGAGTTGCTGCTGTAGAGACTGAGGCTTGATCAACTTGTGTATGTTCCATATCCGTTTTATTCCTGGTTAAGTTATTTGGGTTGTGTTGGTGGAGTGATATTTTTTTTAGAGCTAGCGCCGATGCCAAAGACAGTTTTGAGCCACAGTCCAAATAAAACCTGCCAATACCCGCCGCCAACTTTGACTAAACGAAACGAAGATACCCCCATATCGGGAGTACGATTAATCCACGAAATTGGCACTTCCTTAACTGAATAGCCCATCAACAACGGCTGAAGTCCGGTTTCAGCATTAACGGCAAAACCAGGCTGTGTCAATTGCAGGTTCTCGATCACCTCTCGGCGCATGAGCTTCAGGTTATTCGTCAGGTCACGAAAATTGCGAAGAAACAGGATCTGAGCCAAAAGATGGAATCCACGATTAACAAAGATTTTTTGGAATGGATAATTGAGCAGGACGCTGTAGCGAGAAAAACGGCTGCCAACTACGACATCATAGCCCTCTGCTGCGGCGTCAAACAAATCGCGGATTTCCGGTAAGAGGTGCTGAAAGTCACAATCCATAGACAAAATGTATTTGCC
This sequence comes from Coleofasciculus sp. E2-BRE-01, assembly GCF_040221695.1. NCBI lineage: Bacteria > Bacillati > Cyanobacteriota > Cyanophyceae > Coleofasciculales > Coleofasciculaceae > Coleofasciculus > Coleofasciculus sp. E2-BRE-01. Next base: position 13,826 of record NZ_JAVKEA010000019.1, read on the forward strand.
TGTGGCTACTCGATAGCCATCCGCTATCGCTCTACCTACACCGTTAGGCGGCGAACGAAAGACTGGCTTAATTATGGGATCTTCGTTCGCTAGTCTTTGAATTACTTCACGAGTGTTGTCTCGGCTATTATCATCAACAGGGATAATTTCATGAAGATATTCCCCAAAAAAGTCTCTGAGTTTATTAACTAGCGGCTCAATATTCATCTCCTCGTTATGACAGGGGATAACAACGGAAACAGCACCCCGCAACTGCTCATGTTCGCCTAATGAAATTTTGGGTCGTTCCACTCGGCGGGGAGGTTTTTGAGCATGGAGAAGAATTGAGCCTGCTAAAGTTTGAATCACCGGAGCATTTTCTAATAGTATTGAAAGGTTCCGCAGCAACCACACCATTGATCGTGTCAATGGAGCATAAACAAAGTCATTGTAAACAGCAAATACTCGAATAAAGCCAACTTCGGAGATCAATTCATAAAGAGAGGGACGACTAAGCAGTTGTCTCGGATCTTTTTGTCCAAACAGTTGCGAAATTAAACGACGTAATTTAAGAACTATATTCCAGGGATTGCTCTCATAAAAAATGACCTGACCACCAGGTTTTAGCAATTCATAGACAGTTTTAAGGAACCACGGAGAATTGCTTTTGTCCAAAAGATCCATAGCGACAATAAAGTCAAAGCTTTTCCCTGTTAGTACCCCAGGACTATAAGAGGCATTAAAAAACTCTACTGATGACGGTAAATCATCGGGACGGGAATTATTTGCATTGAACGTTACCGCCGTAATCGGATTCTCGCCACGAGAAACACGCAGCAGTTGGCGCGTAAATAGTCCTCTGCCGCAACCGAGTTCTAAAATAGTCTGGTTGGGTAGAAGATGAACAATGTGGCGAAAAGTCTGCGCCCTCCACAGGAGGCGATCTTCAGCTATTGGATCTCGTTTTAGCCAGTATTGATCTCGATACTGTTCGCGGATGCCAAGAATTTTAATAGATTGAGTATGTTGTTCCGTAAACACAGCTTGTTGAGTCATAGTTATTATCTATCTCATTGTTCAATAAATTCAAAGCTCACTGTTAGTAAGCTGTCATGCATTTAAACTGTGATAAGAGCATTACCCTTATTTTTCAGTTTGCGCCCCCAGTTAATAACTAGCTTGTCTTCATTTAAAAGTTGATGCAACAAAGATTCTAACTCTTCAATGGATTCAAAAAGCCGAT
>NZ_JAVKEA010000020.1:0-8892 GCF_040221695.1 Coleofasciculus sp. E2-BRE-01
AGGTCTGACCATTTCCCCACTGCTTTACCAACATTCACCCACCGTCTAGCCCTGGAGGGTTTGGTGGGCATTAAAGGTTTTCCTTCTTTGTTAACGACTGGAACACGATACATAGAGATAATCCACTCGTGTAAATGTTTAAGTCTCTTCAGGCATTGATAGGGGTGTGTCCTGGACTTAGAGGGTGTCTAGAGATTCCTAGACCTACATTTAAGCCAAGCTAGAGAAATGCTTGGAAGTGATTATCCCCTACCAACTCATGCCCTATTCATGACTTCCTGGCAGGTTCCCTCTGCCAATCCCTACCCTCAACGAAGTAGGGTAGGGTTCATGAAGTTGTTGATCTCAAGGGTTGACACTCCCCCTTTTAGGACTTTGCTGGCGAATGTTACTGGCATAGCGTGAAATCCAATAAAATCGTTAGCCGCTCTAACGTATTTCGGTCATTCTAGGGCAGAATGTTAAATTCGCCAGCAGTATCGACGTTCTAGGAAAGGTTTCCACTGAACACTGGTATTTTTGCACTAATCCTTAACTCTTCTGACTCTTCGTCAAAAATCGTCAGGTTAGTCGGTTTGCAGCGCATGATATTTACAGAAATCCCTTGAGCGCCTTCATTTTCTAAATCTTCAATATATCCTCCTTGAGCGGATTCGGCTTCCTGTTTGCTGGAGAATGGACCGAAATAGTAAGTGCATTGGGGATCATCTGTGACGATTTCTACCCAAAACGCCAAGCCTAAAAATTGGAGACTGTTGATCAAAACTTCTTTCATGTTCATTACCTACGTCGATGGGATGCTAAGCTGTTCGGCATTTAAATTAGGATGCCTAAAACCCTGAAAGGCAACAGGGAAAAGGCAAAGGATAACAGAAAATACACAATTTAAATGCGTTTTAGCTTATGTGGTCTTGTTAATTTCCAGTTGTTTACATTTTGTTATACTACTTTACGTTTCCTTTTTCCAAGAATTTTTGCTGAGATCGTCAAGATACAGGGGATTGACCCAACGCTGACGATAGGTTTCATACAACGTCATGGCGGCGGCAACAGAAGCGTTGAGGCTAGGAGTCTTGCCATACAAGGGAATCGAAACCAACACATCACAGCAGCGTTGAGTCAAGAGACTTAGACCGCTACCTTCTGAACCAATAACTAATACTATCGACCCGTTTAAGTCAACGGTGTGTAGTAGTTTACCAGCGTCAGCACAAGTCCCATAAATCCAAAATCCAGCGGTTTTCAGTTCCTCTAAGGCACGACTCAGATTGACGACTCTGGCAATGGGCAAGGTTTCTAATGCGCCGGCTGCTACTTTCATGACGGTGGAAGTAACGCCTACAGCTCGTCGTTGGGGAATCACTAGACCTTGAGCGCCCAAGGCTTCCGCAGTACGAATAATAGCACCTAAATTGTGGGGATCAGTAATTCCATCACAAACGACGATCACAGGGTATTGGCTGGTGGATTTGGCAGCTTCAATTAAATCCCCTAATTCTTTGTAAGAGTAAGGTGCTACTTGAGCCGCCACACCTTGATGATTAGCCCCTTGAGTAACTTGGCTGAGGCGTCGCGAATCGACTTCATCAATCACTGTACCATTGGCTTTAGCTTGCAGCAGTAATGAGTGAAAGCGATGATCGTAGCGTAACTGCGGCAGAATCCACACCCGATTAAGCTGACGTTGATTTTCCAAGGCGGCTAGGACAGGGTGACGTCCATAAAGTAAGTCAACATCTTCTGACAAAGTGGACTCAGATTCCGTTGGTTCTGGCTTTAAAGGTTGGGAATCTGGGTGACGTTTGAGAATGGGCTTATTCGGGGAGCGTTGATCCCTGGAGAATTTACCTTTAGAGGAGGGACGGCGTTGGTCACGTTGAAACTTCCCTCGCTTTGGCTTGCTAGAGGTGTGAGAGCGGCGATCTTGATTAGCCATAATTTAATTAAAGTGTGCTGATGATTTAAGGGGTATCGAGTTCCAAATAAGCCAATAACTGAGTCAGGCGTTGGGGATCAGTCAGATACAGATATCCCAGTAATGTTTCTAAGCTGGTGGCTTGTTGATAGATTTTGCGATTGAGGCGTCGTGACGTTCCGGTCGCCGCATTTCGTCCACGTCGCAATAGTGTCAATTCGGGTTCAGTGAGATAAGGTTCGAGCGATCGCAGCGTATTCGCTTGACTTTCGGCGCGGACTTGAGCCACTACTTGATCATGATAATCACATAAACGTTTAGGGGGAAGTAAATAGTGACGGCGGATATAGAGTTCATACACAGCATCTCCCAGATAAGCCAACGCCGCCGGTGAGATCTGTTGGATTTGGCATTGGGGATCGGCAGCAGCATTCAATTGCCGAAATCGGGCTTCTGTGCCAGAAAGGGCTGAGTTATTGTCTGTGCTGTTTGCCGTCTCTTCCTGCTGCTCCATAAAACTCGGACGAAATGAAAGGCAGTTTAAATGCCCGCCCCTATTTTATCGTAAAAGGCAGAGGGCAAATAACGGGAAATCCCCTGCCAGACTGTCAGGGGATGAGTACCACAGTTTTCCTGTGTTCAATTATTTTTTGACGTTATCCAAGGCTTCATCAACCGATGGTTGAAGTGAGAGAAATTTTTCTAGACGCACTAGCTTCACTGTTTGAGTCACACGGGCATTGGTGACAATTTGCAATTTTCCCTCAGCCGTTTGAGCCTTTTTCGCTATACGCACTAAAGCGCCTAAGCCCGAACTATCCACGAAATCGATCTTTGAGAGATCCAAAATAATATTTTTCGGTCCCTCATCGACACATTTACCAATCACCTTCCCAAACGTTGGTTCTGAGAAGGCATCTAACAATCCAGTCAGACGGAAAAGTTGATAATTACTTTTGACCTCACGAGTCCCTCTTAAGCTGACTGTCAGGTTGAGTTGCTCAGGAATAACACCCTCCTAGCTGTACTTACACTAAACGATTCAACATGGGTTGGTGATTTACCAGCGATTAAGCTATTCGATAGTATAGCGAGAAGTTTACGGATCATCCACATAGAGCGGGGTGGGCGTGGAAATAACCCACCTTATCCCCCTTGCCTTCTACCTTCTTCAAGTAGGGGCTTTGTGCGATCGCATGGATTCGACAAACTGATCAAACAAGTAGTCGGCATCATGAGGACCCGGACTCGCTTCTGGATGGTATTGCACCGAGAAGAATGGTAGCGTTTTATGACGCAATCCTGCCACAGTCCTGTCATTCAGGTTGAGGTGCGTAATTTCCACATCCGCCCCTAAGGACTCAGAATTGATAGCAAATCCATGGTTTTGGCTAGTAATTTCTACCCGTTGCTTTAACCCAGCCGGGTGATTTAACCCACGATGTCCAAATTTTAGCTTAAAGGTTTCAGCACCCATGGAAAGACCTAAGATCTGGTGTCCCATGCAGATGCCAAACAGGGGTTTTTCTTGTTCTAACAAAGCTTTGGTCGTTTCAATCCCGTCCCTCACCGCCGCTGGATCACCCGGTCCGTTGGAGAGGAAAATACCATCGGGGTTGTACTTAAGAATGTCTTCCGGGGATGTATCCGCTGGCACCACGATCACGCGACAACCATAGCTGGCTAAACGCCGCAGAATATTGCGTTTGATGCCAAAATCGATCGCCACTACCGTTAAGGGTTCACCCGCGGCCGATTCCGCCGAGGGACGAAACTCCCAATGATTATCGGTGGTTTCAGACCACTCGTAAACCGCTTTGGTGGTCACTTCCTGCACCAGATTTAACCCTGCCATATTCGGCGCGGCTTGCACTTGTTCCAGCAATTCGCCGGGATCAAGAATTTCTGTGGAAATACCACCATTCATCGCCCCGGTTGAGCGCAGTTTGCGAGTCAGCGCCCTGGTATCAATCCCATAAATTCCGGGAATCTTGTGTTCCTTGAGGTAGTCGGGTAAAGACTGGGTTGAGCGCCAATTACTGGGACGCCAACAAATATTTCGGGCGATCGCACCCCGGATCTGAGGATGGGTGGATTCTTCATCCTCTGGATTAACCCCCGTGTTTCCCAGTTCGGGATAGGTAAAGGTGACAATCTGACCGCAATAGCTGGGATCGGTTGCCACTTCTTGATACCCCGTCATGGCGGTGTTAAAGACAACTTCTCCAATCGCCGTACCTGAAGCGCCAAAAGACCAACCCGGGTAGGATGTTCCATCCGCCAGTACCAGAAGCGCTGGTGTAGCTGCTGAAATAGGCATAAGCAGTGTGTTGTTAATGGTTGGTTGATTTTTATTCTAAGAGTACAATAACTCGAACAGACTGCTATACGCTGGATTGACTTTCCTGATCTCTATCCCTCTGCTGACCTGCCCTGTAGAGGCGACAAAATAAGTAGGTGTCCACAGTGCGGGTAGTTTTTTCAGGTCTGGAAATTCTCTTCTCAGGTGATGTGACGCTCTGCCTTTAACCCACCTTGCAATGTCGGCTGGTGACTCATGAACGGGGGCATTAATAAAAAAATGAACATGATCAGGTTGAATTTCCAAAGCAATAAGATTCCATCCATGTTCCTTAACCACTTCAAAGCCAATCTCCTGCAATCGTCTTGCCACATCCTTAACTAGAACGGGCTTACGACGCTTAGGGACAAACACAAAATGATAGTTGATCGAAGAGACTGAATTGGCTGTCCTTCTGTACTCGTAATCTTCTTTAGAAAGTTTTGCCATCTTCCGGAAAGCTGTTGCTAAATACCGTTGCAGCTACTATACTCAACAAAAGAAGGAGGTGATGCAAACTGTATCGAACTATCCCAATTAAAGCTAAGTTTACGGATGAAGAAAAAGCGTACTGGATAGATCAATGCCAAAATGCCAATAGTCTAATTAATTGTGCAATTTATCACACCAGGCAGACTCATTATCAGTGGAGGGAAAAACAGCCCAACGCTCTGGCTTTTTATTGGCTCGGCGATGAGTTTCGGTGTGGCTGGAAGCTTTACAGGTGTCGCACGACTTACCCTGAGCTAGACAAGCAGCTCAAACTTAACCCGCATTATCAAGCACTAGCTGCTCAATCTGCACAGCAAACGCTGAAGTCTGTAGGTGGGTCAATCAAAAGTTATAACGGCTTGGTTAACGCCTATTATCAGGGGGATGTTAATCGTCCATCCTTGCCTAAGTACAGGAAAAAAGGCGGCTTGGCGGCGGTAACTTTTCCCAGACAAGCTCTAACCTACAAAGATGGATGTTTTCGCCCATCTATTAGCAAAGAATCCAAGCCTGAATTAATTACTCAGATTGAGTTGCCATTGCCGGAGTTCATTGATTCAGATTGGATCAAACAAGTGACGGTTCGCCCCTGGCTTGGTGAGTTTTGGATTGATTGGGTGATAGACGACGGGAAAGACCCCATCAAAGTCAACCCCAGTCTGGATTATTCCCAAGCCTGGGGATTTGACCACGGTGGCACTAATTGGTTAACCGGGGTATCAACCCAAGGGAAGAGTCTGATCATTGATGGGCACAAGCTCAAGTCAATGAATCAGGGGTATTGCCGCTTAGTAGCTAAGTACAAGCAGGGCAAGTCCGAATTCTATTGGGATGGCAACTTAGACCGAGTGCAACGCAAGCGAAATAGCCAGATGAGGGACGCCATCAATAAGGCAGCACGATTCATCGTTAATCGGTGCTTGGTTGACGGGATCGGTAATCTGGTTATCGGCTGGAATGAGGGTCAGAAAAACAGTCCCCAGATGGGTAAACGTGGGAACCAAAACTTCATGCCCATCCCCACAGGCAGACTGATTAAACGTCTCAAGCAGCTTGCAGGAGAATATGGGATTGTATTAACCCTGACCGAGGAGGCGCATACAAGCCAAGCATCATTCTTAGATGGTGATTCATTACCGAAGCACGGTGAAAAACCCGTAGGATGGACGCCATCGGGGACGAGAGTGAAACGTGGTTTGTATAGAGCATCTAGCGGTCAGTTAATCAATGCTGACTGTAATGGGGCAGCAAACATAATCAAAAAAGTAGCCACACAGCTAGGGGTAGACCTAGCCAAGGTGGGTAAGGGTAGCTTGGCACTGCCGAAACGGTATGACCTGTTTACTAATCTGAAACGATCATATCGTGAGAAATGTGAAGCCGAGCGTCTTAAGACTGAGGCGTAACATCAGCTCAGAATCCACTCTCTTTTAAGGAGTGGAGATGTCAATATCCCATGGCAATGGAAATACTGGCGAGGATTTGTGGCTGCGATCGTGAAAATTCCCCCGACTGAATCAGTCTGGGGGAAGGAAGCTATGAGGAAATTTGAAGGGAAATAAGCATTACTAGGGCGTCGATTTCACCTGGATGGTTGAAATGCTAACCGCCTTCACCGTAATGCCACCTACACCAAACATTCATGAATGGATGAAGGTTATTAGAGTGTGACTTTTATAATCGTGGATTGCCCACCGCCTGAGCAAGATCAGTTGTCGTCTGCCTTCGGATCAGCAAAATTGATCTTGATTTTTTAGCCATCATAAGATAGAGGGTAAAGGCTAAATCATCCGTCATAATAAAAATAAATCGCTCAAGAGCTTTTTGAGCCTATGTCATCTTGCGATCGCGTCGTCATTCTCTTTATTTCTGGCACCTTAGCCTTAACCACAGGTGCTTGTAGTCGTTTGGAGTCCTCAGGGCGTATGGAAGACTCCTCTCAACCCATTGTTACCTCGACAACGCCCAGTGTTTCCCCTCAATCCTCGACACCTCCGGAATCGGCGGAAACCCAGACACAGCCAACTGCCACAGAACTGTATAAACAAGCGCTAGATGCTGCCTATAGTGCCGCAACGATTAGTCAATCAGCTCAATCGGCGGATGATTGGCAGTTAGTGATCAGCCGTTGGCAAGAGGCGATCGCACTTTTAGAAGCGGTGTCATCGTCGAGTCCCAACTACGCGATCGCGCAATCGAAAATCGCTGAATATAAACGCAATCTTAACATTGCCCAACAACAAGCCACTAGCCCTCGTCTCCCTGATCCTGAACCCCTAAGTGTCGCCACCAAAACGGTTACCAAATCTCCCGATTCTTCAGACACAGATGCTGATAATCCGGCGACATCCGAGAACCCGTTACCGGGAAATAGAGAAACTGCCAAAATCGTTAAAGCGCCAATCAAGCAGCGAATTGGTCAAACCCCCGTGATTGAAGTAATCTTTAATGGTGAACAAACCTTTAACATGGTTGTTGATACAGGGGCAAGTGGTACGGTAATTACTCAAGCCATGGCACAGCGTCTTGGTGTAGTTCCAGAGGGTGAAATTACTGCCGATACAGCCAGTGCTAAGGGGGTTAAATTTGCCATTGGTCAAGTTAAATCTATCGCTGTCGGAGAAGCGGTGCAACAGAATATAAACGTCGCGATCGGCGGGGCAAATTTAGACGTGGGATTATTGGGTCAAGACTTCTATAGTCACTATGATGTCGTGATTCGAGAAAATGTTGTCGAATTTCACCACCGTTAAGACGAAAACTCTAATTAGGGGCTGCTGAATAAGTGTTGTGGGGGAGATGGGGAAGCAATGTAGAGACGTGCCATGGCACGTCTGGGAGCAGGGGAAGCTGGGGAAGTTAACTCAAAACTCTACCTGTTCCCTGTTCCCTGTTGTCTGTTGACATTCTACCTAGTTTCAAGCGTAACAATCATTTCAAAAATATGAGTCGAGGTGTTTTCTTGAGTCACAGTTCCGCCGATCCCTTGCACAGAATTTAAAATAGCTAAAGCGGTTTGGGTATCAGGGTCAGCTTCTGGTGTGTCTGGGGTGGTTTTATCGATAAAATCATTCACCACTATCATCGTTTTATCCATATCTAAATAAAAGTAACCGCTGTTAGATTCAGGTAAAGCTTCTGTTACCCTAATAAACGACTCACTCTGATCCAGAGACGGTTCAGGATTCACCAGCATTGTTTCAACCATCGGTTCGCCAATGGCGATAAACAGGGAATTTTGATCTAACCAACCATGTCCTAACCAGGTTCCTTGTCCCGGAATTGTCCACTCGGTAACCGATTGTCCTTGAACGGTTGTGGGTGACACTTGAATGGTATTCTGTTGGGCGAGTCTATCAAGTTTAGTTAACGTGGTTTGGGCGGTGGCGCGATCGCTCGTTTGAAAGACTATCACTCCACCAAAGCCGATGGGGGCGAGTATCCCTTCTGTGGAGGGAATTACGCCGATGGCAAATTCCCCATCCATCCAGCCAAAGATATCCTGATCCACGTCTAAATTGATGCTATTGGCGGCACTTCTGAGGCTGTTGAGTCCTTGCTGTAATTGGGGATCGGTTTGGGCAGATTGGATCATTGTTTCCCATCCCTGACGAATTCCATTTCCGGTTAATAGCATCATCGTTGAAGCGGGAAATTGACTGATAATTTGACCGGGATTGGGTTGAAATTCGACTTGAATTTCCGATGGTTCAACATTAGCGATGGTTTTCAGCCGGATGCCTACGTCATCAATTCCTACCCCCATTTTGACTGACTTAAATGCCTGCAATTGTTCTAAGGTAGCAGGTGGTAAAGGGGCAACTCCTGGATTATTAGCAACCATCTCTTGCACAAAGGCAGTATAGTCAGGAATATAAAACTTAGCAACGGGGTTGAGCAGATCCATATCCTGGGAGAATAGTTTGGCAATATTCCCTTTGCTAGCCAGAGATGGTTCGCCCTTATAGCTATCAATCGCTAATTGTACAGGTTTCAAGTCTTCAGATAAGCTGTTCGGCATTTAAATAGGGTATAATTAAAATAGGAAATCCGAAAAACGAAAAAAATATGCCAGCCAAAAATTATTTGAAACCCGCTCAAAAAGAAAAATTACAAGTTGCTCTAAAAACCGAGAAAAATGCAG
>NZ_JAVKEA010000021.1:0-21284 GCF_040221695.1 Coleofasciculus sp. E2-BRE-01
CATCCACAATGTTTTTTTCAAACAGGCTCCGTTTAATACATAGCTCCCCAAAATTGCTCGCTTTCCCCCATACCCCACACCCCATACCCCACACCCAGTATCCTATCGTGGGTAATGTGGCTTAAGTTGACACCCATGACCCTACACCCCCCTCTACAGCCGTGGTAAAATTTCCGGTAAAAGCTGACCCGGTACCTTAGAAAGTGCCAGATTTTGCCCACTAATCCCTTGTTCCTGGTAGAACGTGCGAATCGTTTTAATGATATAGTCCAAAGAGGTTTGGTAAACATCCGATCGCGCCGCTACTCCCGTACAAGCTTGAACATGCTGATGGAGGGCGGTTTGTAGATGGTGGGATTGATCCTCTTTTCCCGCACCCAAAGACGGTTCAGTGGCAAACTGATAATGGGCAAGTCCCAAATTATTCCGAGTGGCGATAACATCAAAATTAACCGATGTCGGCGGATGATTCTGCGCCAATTCCTCGGCTAACGCGATCGCAACCTCATAAGCGGCGATACAATGGCGTAAATAGTCTGCCCGTCTCTGAGAGTCTTCAACACAGCGATCCGCCAGATGCCAATACGCCGTACCCAAATTATTCTGAGTCGCGGCACAGGCAGCCGGAGACACCTCTGGGGTACGATAAGTTAGCGCATCTTTATAGGCTATCACCGCTAACTCCAGCCAGGTTTCCGGTTGTTCATACTGTGCCAGATTCCAGTACGCTGTGCCTAAATTATTTTGAATCATCGCCCAATTTGTCGCATTCGAGCGACTGTTGTAATAACATAGGGCTTCCGCATACGCCCCAATTGCTGCCTGTAAGTTATTGACAGGAGAGTGATGTTGTGCTAAATGCCAATACGCCGTGCCTAAGTTATTTTGGGTAGAGGCATATTTAAGCGGGTCATTTTCTGGATTACGATAGTGTAATGCTTCTTCGTAGGCTCGAATCGAGAGTTCTAAGTTATCCGCAACATCTTGATAGCGAGCCAAATCCCCATAAGCTGCCCCTAAATTATTTTGGATCATGGCATAGGTGTGGGGGGCGTCTTGAGCCGTTAATTTCGTTAATGCCAGTTGATAGGCTTGAATCCCCTGTTCCAGATAAGATAGACGCATCCCTGTATCCTGGGGACATCGGGAAAGCATCCAATAAAGATTCCCCAAATCATTAAGAACATCCGCGACGTAGGGCGATGTATCATCTAACCATTGCAACGCCTGCTCATACGCCTGAATCGCGATCGCTAAATTTTCTTCTGAGGTGTCTCCTTGTTCAATCGCATGACGGTAATGATTCCCCAGTTGTAAATACGCCTCAGCAGGCGACGCGGTTTGGGGGAGATCTGGGGCTTCCGTTGATGTATCAGCAGGATGTTGGGATGTCGGCGGATTTTGTGGCGGTAATGGTGTTTCCTCCATCTCAAAGTCCACAGCCCCCAGCTTCCCTTTGCCATTCGGATTAGCATTAGACTTCCCGTTAGTCGGGACAATCAGGGGTTCAACCTCCTCGCTAAAATGTCCATTGTTGCCCACACTATTCTGGAACAACTGCAAATCCAGAGTTTCGTCCACTTCCTGGGTTAGCACCGTCTGCAAGGTTTCTTGGAACGAAGCCTCTGTTTCCTCTGTCTTCTCTATCTCCTCTTCCTCTGTTTCCTGAGTCATCACCGCCGTGGGAGAGGCTTCCGGTTGAGTCGCGCCCACCGGGGGAAGTGGTGTGGGTTCCCCTTCAAACTCGAATACCCCAGTACGCCACCGCCAAAATTCCGGTACAGACTGGACAATGGAATGGAACCAAGGGCGGGGTAGCCAGAGTAACACATTGGCGTCTAACTGCGGCAAATAGCGCTCAATGGACTGTAAACGCCGGAGAAACAGTTGCTGTACCGTTGGGGATTGACGGGTTAAGCGTTCAACACCTAGGAGTTGGAAACAGGGAGGGGATGTGGCGATGGGAGAATGGCGATTTTGAGCTAACCAGGCAGCTATTTGGGCAAAGGGATGGGGATCATTGACATTAATGTTCAGGCTGACTAAATTAGTAGAGCCTGAACCCTTGGGTGGCGCGATCGCAGAGGTTGTCCCCAACTCCCCATGAAGTTTACCCGCCAGACGATTCCGTAGGCTCAGATCATCACAAATCGCCACAAAAATTTGACGCCGTAGTCCGAGACTCAGAGCAAGTTTCAAGCGTTTATAGATTTGCCGATTCCAGCTCGAAATTTTATGGGCAACAGTATCCGTTACAGTCATGCTGAGAGAGTCCAGGAGTGTCAGGCAACAAGAGGATGAGATTTAAGGGAAAGACTTGATCGTAACAACGAGTACCGAGCGATCGCGAATTGGGCAGAATCGCGATAAAATCTGAATGATGAACAATAAGAAAATCGCAATTTTAGAGGATGTTTAGTTCTACCTACCTACTCGTTGCATAATCAGTAGTTGAGAGTAATCTTACTATGACTCTTCCTACTATTGTTGCCTAATTCAGGACTTATTGGGTAATACTCAAGGCATCAGGGAGAGCGGTATACCTTCAAGTACCAAAGAGCTTCCCATAGCTGTCGTCATCAAAAACTTTACGTCATACTGGGTTCCCTACTTATCCGTTTAGTGAAGGGTTGTCTGATTATTGACAGCAGATTCTAATCGAGCCGTTTCTAACCAAGAGATTTAATCAAAAAGTCCGATGAGAATTTGGGTGAGTTGTTCTAGGTCGTCGGGCACCCGATATAACGTAATGTCTTGGGTGATGCGATGTTCGGTTCTCTCTATTTTGCCAAATCGCCAAGCATCTCCCATCGTGACAGCACCGTAGAAAATGTTTTGTTCTTCAACTTGGGTTAATGCTATCAGTTCCACGGCTAACTGCGTAAAACCTCTAGTCAAGTCATCATGTTTCGCCTCAACCACAATCAGACCTGTCTTCCCCCGCACAAGGTAGTCCAGGTTACCTTTGAGCCAATGATTCACAGTGAGAGGATATTCAATACGAATTTGGCACTGGCATAACCGAGCAACTTCCAGCAGTACAGGAAAGACCAAAGCTTCCCGCCGCGCCGCTTCGTTACTCAAGCTGGTTAATAGGAGAGTGTCCTCTAGCCGCTGCTGCAATGCTGGGAGTTGGTCAAGTTGCTTTTGAGACAGGGGTAAAGATAGACGTGACTTGTGAAGGGTGTAATCAAACTCGGCAAGAATATCCTCTGCCTCGTAGGGCATCTGGAAATAAGATCGGAAGGTATAGGATTGTCCTTCTTGTAGAATTTTGGTCTTTGGCATGGGCGGCTTGTCCTTTTGATGTCATCCCAATTCTAATCAGATGAGTAAAACAACAACTGAGAACTTGAATCATATTCAGATATATAGCGCTACGCGCCAGGCTTTCTTGCAATAGCCAATAGGCAAAAGCTTACCTTCCAAGGGATTGAGCGATTTGAATTTTTCTTCTATTTGTCCTAACCTGCCTTGGTACTGCTATACGTTCAGAACCCCTCCACAGGATACCTCTGGAGGGGGTACTTGGGTCGCTATCTTAGGACACTAAGGGACTTGCGACTTAATAATGTACCAAGGAAGCTTGGCTGAGTTGATGAATTCAGCTCGCCTCACTGGTACTTTATTTTTACGCAACTCTCTAAGCTTCTACCTCAACCGGTTCGGGTTGGGGTTCGGGGGGAAGTTCCTGTTTCAGCGTCAGATAACGAATCACCTCATCTCCATAGCGCATCGCTCGCTGAATCTGAGCCACATGAGTCGGGGGCGCTTTATAGTTCATTTGAATGTAGACGCCTTCGCGGTGTCTGTCGATGGGATAAGCCAAACGACGCTTACCACGATGTTGGATGTCAATCTCCTCACCGCCTTGCTCTTGCAGGAGATCTTTATACTTGGTCACCGCTTGGTTAACCTGCTCCTCTGACATATCAGGACGCAGGATATACATCATTTCGTAACTATCGCTCACAAATGGTCTTCTCCTTATGGACAATTGGGCTTCTTTTGCTGATTCGAGATAGCCATGGCTTTTAATCGGGAGGCTACCCCAGTCACAGAAGCAAGGATTCGAGCTGACTTAACTGCTCTATTCTATGCCTGATCTGGGTTTTTTCCTACTTCTAGGCTTGAGGCAGACAATCCGCCCAGATGACACTCTTGCAATTTTACTATTTTTTGGTATTAATTCTAGCTAGCTGCCAGGGTCAATCAAAATCCCATATCAGTAGAATGCTCTCATTCAATTACCAAGGAATCTCTAATATCATGGCGCAGCGCTACGTCCGCATTAAAACGGCTCAAGGGCAAACCTACTATGGCTTGCTGCAACTCAACCGCAGTATCCAAGTTTTAGATGCACCGCCGTGGCTACAGGGTCAACCGACTGATCTGGAGTTAGCACCGGATAGTTATACATTGTTGGCTCCCTGTGCGCCATCCAAGATTGTCGCCGTTGGCAAAAACTATATGGATCACGCTGTTGAAATGGGAACACCTGTTCCCCAGGAACCCTTGTTGTTTCTCAAACCACCGACAACCATAACGGCGGCGAATCGAGACATCCAGTTTCCGCCTCAGTCAAAACGGGTGGACTATGAGGGAGAGTTGGCGCTGGTTATTGGTGAACTCTGTGTAGACTGTACGCCCGAACAAGCCCAAGGAAAAATTTGGGGGTACACCATCGCCAACGATGTCACTGCTCGCGACTTACAAAAACAAGATGGTCAATGGACGAGGGCAAAGGGTTTTAATACCTTTTGTCCCCTAGGTCCTTGGATTGTGCGGGAGTTGAGTGCTGGGGCGAAGTTGCAGACGTTTTTAAACGATGCGCCCGAACCTGTACAATCAACATCCATTGATCAAATGGTATTTGCCCCGGACTTCCTAGTCTCCTATATTTCTGAGATTATGACCCTGCTTCCCGGAGACGTAATCCTTACCGGTACGCCACGAGGGATTGGTCCAATGCAAATCGGCGATCGCGTCCGTGTGGAAATTGAGGGAATTGGTCATTTAGAAAACACTGTCGTCCCCCGTTCTGCACCCGTCATTCTTTAACCTGGGTTAAACGGTTTTTCAATAATCCTCAAACCCTTACATAAACGAATGACCAATGACCAATGACCAATGACCAATGACAAATAGACCAATCATCGAACTTGGGCGTAAACCGCTTCCGAAAGTGTGGGAATTTCGGCGTAGCGCCCCAGCAAAGACTGAACTATCCCGTAGCCGCAAGCCACAAGCGTACCTAAAAAGATCACGTTGGATAGGGTTTCTATAAAAAAGTTCGCTCCCAATCCTCGTCCGAGAATGCTCATGGCAAAACTACATAGAACCAGTAGAATATCTAAAAGAATTGCCTGCATCGTATTAAAACGAATAAAGTGGGCAATCCTTTCATTCCTGACAACGGCTAAAAATAAGACAAAGAAAAGAATCAGTCCCGCAAAGGGAATTGTGCTTTTAATGAAAATTAAAGGAGAGAGCGGTACAAGAATAATATTTAGGACAGGAAACTGTCTGAGTAGAAAAACACCAAACGGCAGTGCGTACAATAAAGGCAGCAGATAGGGCAGCGCTGCAAAAATTCGATCTTTAACTGTTGTTGAGCCGCGCCAAGTCATTGTTGCTTCTCCTTTTCGGGTGGTTCAAATCGCTATCTAACTATTTTCAGGATAACGTAGGTGACCCATTTCGATGAACGCTGTCATCTGTTATGGGTTTTATGTCAGGATTTATGGATTATTTCCGACTCGGACAGTAGTTCAGTTTATTGTCCCAGATGATAAACTATTCAAGGTTAGCGATGCGGAAACCCATTTCGCACTCATATTGCTCCGGTTGATGGGGTGTGAGTTTACGAATGGCATGACCACATCCCAGCTTACCCCGACGCCAACGGGGTTGACCCTTGCTGTCAGCCAGCAAACAGCTTTGACAAACTTGAGTCGGGGAGAGAATTTGCTCTTCGGTAAGGATAACTAACATAGAACGCCTCCGGTCAATTCCACTAGAGCGCTGATCCCATCATAATTTACGTCTTTAGCTAGAGGCTCTCTATCAACACAGAGCTTAACTTTCATCCATTGGATACTTACCTCTGAGAAACGCAGGGGAGAGGGGTGAGAGTTTGAGCAAAGCAACGGCAACGGGCAATGTGGTAAAACGTTTATGAACCAAACTGGACGGCAAAGCATCGTAAGGGATTGACGGACGTGACTCAAACAAACTTAGATTTTCTCGCCCAAACTGACCCAGAAGTCGCTGAGGGAATAAGCCAAGAACTCCAACGCCAGCGTGACCATCTGGAACTGATTGCTAGTGAAAACTTTACCTCCCCGGCGGTACTGGCGGCTCAAGGATCAGTCTTAACCAATAAGTACGCTGAAGGCTTACCCGGAAAGCGCTACTATGGCGGTTGTGAATTCATCGATAAGGTCGAACAGCTTGCCATTGACCGGGCTAAACGGCTCTTTGGTGCAGCTCATGCGAATGTCCAACCCCATTCAGGCGCTCAAGCCAATTTTGCTGTATTCCTAGCGCTGCTCAAGCCGGGAGACACGATTATGGGGATGGATTTATCCCATGGGGGACACCTCACCCACGGTTCGCCTGTGAATGTGTCGGGGAAGTGGTTTAAGGTTTGTCACTACGGCGTTAATCCGGAAACCGAGCAACTGGATTATGATCAGGTGCGCGAACTTGCCCTCAAAGAACGCCCCCAGATGCTGATTTGTGGCTATTCGGCTTATCCGCGTATTATTGACTTTGAAAAATTCCGCAGCATTGCGGATGAAGTGGGCGCTTACCTGGTGGCGGATATTGCTCACATCGCAGGGTTAGTGGCGACAGGTCATCATCCGAACCCAATTCCTCATTGTGATGTAGTCACCACCACCACGCACAAAACCCTGCGGGGAACCCGAGGCGGCTTAATTCTTACTCGTGATCCTGACATCGGCAAAAAGCTGGATAAAGCGGTGTTCCCAGGAAGTCAAGGCGGTCCATTAGAACATGCGATCGCGGCGAAAGCTGTGGCGTTTGGTGAAGCGTTACAACCTGCATTTAAAGAGTATTCAGCGAATGTGATTGAAAATGCCCAAGCCCTCGCCAGTCAACTGCAAAAACGGGGTTTGAAAATTGTCTCTGGCGGGACGGATAATCATTTAATGCTGGTGGATTTACGCTGTATTTCCATGACTGGGAAACGAGCGGATCAACTGGTGAGTGGTGTGAATATTACCGCCAATAAAAATACGGTTCCCTTCGATCCAGAGTCTCCCTTTGTCACCAGTGGCTTACGTCTCGGTTCCCCGGCGATGACAACACGCGGAATGGGCGTAGCTGAATTTATCGAGATTGGCGATATTATTGCCGATCGCTTACTCAATCCAGAGGATGAAACCATCGCCGCCGATTGTCGGCGTCGTGTGGCTCAATTGTGCGATCGCTTCCCCTTATATCCCCATCTCAATATTCCTGTACCTACATTGGTATAAATTGGTCATTCGTCATTTGTCATTCGTCATTTGTCATACTCGCTACCCTTGAGAAGCAAGCTACGTCATTCGTCATTCCCTATTCCCTATTCCCTGTCCCCTGTGTTAACCAAGGACAAAGGACAAATGACCAAGGACAAACCAATGAGCGCAGAAATCATTTGTGTTGGCACTGAGTTACTGCTAGGGGATATTCTGAATACGAATGCCCAGTTTTTAGCCTGCGAATTGGCAGATCTGGGTATTCCCCACTACTATCAAACCGTTGTGGGAGATAATCCCTCGCGGTTAAAGCAAGTCTTGGCAATGGCGTGCGATCGCTCGGCGATTCTGATTTTTACGGGTGGACTTGGACCGACGCCAGATGACTTAACCACGGAAACCCTCGCGGATTTTTTTGGTGTTCCCCTGATTGAGCAAGTTGACATCATTGAGGATATTGCTCGCAAATTTGCTCAACGGGGACGGCAAATGACTGCCAATAATCACAAGCAAGCCCTGATTCCAGAAGGCGCTAAGGTTTTACCGAACCCCAAGGGAACCGCACCGGGTATAATCTGGCAACCGCGCCCCGGTTTAACTATTCTTACCTTTCCCGGTGTTCCCAGTGAAATGCAGCGGATGTGGCGAGAAACGGCGGTTCCCTATCTCAAAGGTCAAGGTTGGGGACAACAAATTATCTATAGTCAAACCTTACGATTCTGGGGAATTGGGGAATCCGCGTTAGCCGAAAAAGTGGCGTCGTTTTTTGACTTAACCAACCCCACCGTCGCCCCCTACGCCTCTCAGGGAGAAGTCCGGTTACGGGTTAGCGCCCGTGCGCCGTCTCAAGGGGAAGCGATACAGGTAATTGAACCTGTTGTCAAGCAACTGCGGCAAATTGCTGGGGCTGACTATTTTGGTGTGGATACAGATACCCTCGCCTCGGTTGTGGGTCAGCTTTTAATCGATGCCAATCAAACGGTGAGTGTAGCCGAATCCTGTACGGGAGGCGGTTTAGGCAGCATGTTGACAGCCGTTGCGGGAAGTTCTGACTATTTTCAGGGTGGGATAATTTCCTATAGCAATGACGTAAAAGTATCCTTACTGGGGGTTAAGTCATCAGATCTGGATAAATGGGGGGCGGTGAGTAAACCTGTTGCCCAGCAAATGGCATTGGGTGTGCGATCGCAGCTGACGACGGATTGGGGTGTGAGTATTACGGGTATTGCTGGACCCGGCGGTGGGACTGAATCTAAGCCGGTGGGGTTGGTATATATCGGTTTGGCGACGCCAGATGATCGAGTTGAGTGTTTTAAATATAACTTTGGTCGCGATCGCGATCGGGCTTCGGTTCGTCATTGGAGTGTCTGTTATGCCCTCGACCAACTGCGACGCCGATTATTGGAGCAATACCACTAGGCTCAAGTGTAACTTGAGTTATAACTAAAGGTAGAGAAGCCAAAACCGTTGCGATCGCAGGATCGACTCCATATTCCATTTAGGGGATAGCTAGGCTTTGGGGTTCTGTGTTATGCTGAACGTTAAGAAATGCAACAGATGGGTTAAAACGATCCAGACGGTGTATAGCAATAGGAAAACCGCTCAGTTTAATATCAGCGTCATAGTCTTAACTTGGGCAGGGTTTCCACTAAAGCGCCCACAAAGCGTCCAAGCGTAAAACGCCCAAGAGTTCCCAAAGTCGTGCTGAGAAAGGCTTCTAGCACCCGTCCTGTTGTTAAGACGGTCAAAAACCTATTAAGTTGTCTCACAGGAGCATTCAGTTTAATGGATTATATAGAAAAGGTGTTGGAAAAACTGAAAGAATGGGCACGCAAGCTGGTTGGAACCCTCTTGGGTCCTGAACCTCAGCCGGAACCCGAACTCATCCCCATTCCGGTTAATAATCCACGCCGTCGTTCCCGATAATTAGTTAACGTGCCGAATGAAGCTCGGAGTTCTTTGAGTATTCTCGTCCTGCATGGTCCAAACTTGAATCTTCTAGGACTCCGAGAGCCTGGTATTTATGGATCGGTAACCTTGGCAGAAATTGACAAACTCCTGCAACAGGAGGCAAGGTCATTATCCTGCCAAGTTGTGACGTTACAGTCCAACCATGAAGGTGTTTTAGTTGATGCCATACAAGCAGCGAGAACGCAGCATCATGGGATATTAATCAATGCTGGTGCTTATACCCATACAAGTGTAGCCCTACGCGATGCCTTAGCTGCCGTAGCACTGCCTGTAGTGGAAGTACATCTGAGTAATATCTATCAGCGCGAACCCTTTCGACATCACTCCTTCATCGCCCCCGTAGCTGTCGGTCAGATCAGCGGCTTTGGTGCCGAAAGTTATCGCTTGGGACTCTTAGCTCTCGTCCATACCCTGAAAACAGGGGCAAGAGCAAATTAATGCAGCATTCTCTTCTGTGCCGATTTCAAGGAGCATTACTGGGTAGCTTGATTGGTGAGCTAGTCAGCCATCACCTTGATCAAGGACTCGGTGATTCAGTTGGTAGAAAATCGCTTCAGTTCACCAAACGCCAACCTCAACCGAGTCAGTCCCACCTCTGTATGCCCCAACTCTCCCCTTGGAGTCAAATCGCCACTTGTGGAATCGAGAGTTTAATTGACACAGGCAGGCTGAATGACGATTGGATCATTCGCTGTAGCCAAACCCAACCCTCACTCCTAGAATTGAAAGGGAAAGCCCAAAGCAGCGAAGCAGCGGTGGCAACGCTGCCAATGGCGCTTTTTTTTCACGAAAATCAAGAGTGGTTACGGCAACACCTGGTTCAGGCGGCAGCAATTTGGCAACTCGAAACCGACGCCTCGGCTGGGATGTTGGCAATCGCTACCGCCATGGCTCTGACTCTCACCGAAACCCTTAACCGAACAACCCTGATTCCCCACATCCTTAGAGTCTTGGGGACAGAACAAACCATCTTAACCTATCGATTACAACAGGTTCAAACCCTGATAGAAGCAGGTGCAGATTTAGAAACCACCAGGAGGAAAGTGCGCCGTCTACCCGCAAATTTAGGTAATAGGGGGGATGCCTCAGATATGGCGATCGCTTTAGCCTTTTATTGTTTCCTCTATACACCCGAAGATTTTCGTCTCTGTGTCATCCGTGCCGTTCGTAGCGGTTACCAAAACCAAATTACGGCGGCTTTGACAGGGGCATTAGCGGGTGTTTATAACGGTATCAACGGTATTCCAGTAAGCTGGCGAGTTGCTGCCCTTAAAATTCCGGTCTTCAAAAAGAGGCAAAAATTAACAGACCAATTACTAGCGGTTTGGCTAGGGGTTTACGATCAAAAGCAAATCAATGGTCGGTACAAACAAGCAGCCGTTGCTGCACCGAATATTATTCAACGTCGTTTATAAGTTATAGATAGGTGGATAAGCCATGTTTTGTCAGCTAAAAAGAGCTAAACTCAAACATTACAGCCGACTAACTGAAACCCAGTCAGGAACCCCAATTTTCGATGAACTGACCGCAAATCCCCACCTGTCTGCCTCGCGGTTTCACCGCCACCGCTCACCTAAAAAGGCAACTCTTCTGCTATGAAAAGGCTCCACTCGTTGACGCAACAGCTAAACCACCTGCGGCAAAAATCTGAGCAATTTCGTACCATCCTTCCATTCGTCGGATCTGATGGTCATCTTTCCCCTGAGCAAAAAAAGCCAGGTCATCCGTTAAAACAAATCCTTCCCTTCCTGGGGACAAAAGGCAATCCACCACCATCAGCAAAGCGGCAAGGACGTTCACCCGTCATGTTTATCCTAGCCGTCGTTTCTCTCACCAGCGTGATGGGAAACCGTTTTTACAATCAACCAACCCTCGATGTGGGTAGGGATGCCCCCTATACCATCCGCGCTCGCTTTGACGCCAGTGTTGAGGATACTAAAACCACAGAAGAAAAACGCAAAGAGGCTCGGACGGGTTCGTTCCCCGTTTTAATGATTGACAAATCTCTGACCCAAGAGATTGATCAAAGCCTACAACAATCATTGGACAAAATAGATCAATGGCGAGAAATTAGTGGTTCGTTTCCGTTTGTGCCAACCTCGGTGCTGTCCGCCGCCACCCAGCAGTATCTGCGCCAGAGTGAAGCCTGGGAATGGCAAGCTATTGTTGCTTTCGTCGAAGATAATGCTCCGGTCAACCCCTTTGAGCCTGGAGTGGTTATCCCGAACCGAGAGAAAAAACCGTTGACTCGGGAGTTTATCCAAGCGGTAAGCGAATTGCAAAGTTACCGTCAAGTGGCGTCTACCCCAGCCTTCTCTGAGTTGATGCAGACAGCCAGTAAAGCTCGTCAGGGTTACCAAAAGGCAGTGGCTCAACTGTCATCAAGTGTAACCCCGGACTCAACTCCTGCCTACGATGCATCCGTACTCGATCTGTCTGATTCGGCTTGGCAGAAAACTCGACAGGGAATTCAGGATGCCACTCGCCACATTCTGACCCAAGGAATTCCGCCGGGATTGCCCTCGGAGTTATTAGACAATGCGGTAGCGGTGCAGGTGAGTACGCTGATTCCGGCTGAGGCACAACCCTTAGCCGTGGAACTCCTGACTTCTAACTTAAAGCCCAATCTCATTGAAGATACAGAACAAACCAAGCGTCGGGCAGAACAAGCTGCTCGATCTGTAGATCCTGTGATGGTGACGGCTCAAGAAGGAGAAGTCATTGTCGAAGCGGGCGAGGAAATTACCCAGGCGGATTTTGTCCTGCTGGATTACTACGGCTTGAGTCGTCGCGAAATTAACTGGATCGGGCTGATTGGATTTGGCGGTTTGGTTACCGGGGGAGTTGGTATTTTTTGGTTAGTCGAACGTCGAGTCCATCCCCCCCTGCGGCAACGTGACCATATTTTGGTTCTGCTGTTGAGTTTAAGTACACCCGTCTTGGCACTATTGGGGGGGCAATATAACAGCCTGCCCGCGATTGGGTTGTTAGTGGGGAGTTTCTATGGGTCAAGCTTGGGTGCAACTGTGGTGACACTGTTGACCGGCTTGGTCACATTTAGCATGGAGGTGAGCTGGGAATTTTTAATCGCGGGTGGTACCGGGGGTTTGGTGGGGGCGTTAATTGCCGGACGGATGCGATCGCGGGAGGAATTGGCGTTATTAGGCGGTATCGTGGGATTGACCCAGGGCAGCGTTCATCTCGTCCTGAATCTGATTATGAGTGCCAGTGCTGGCACAATTTGGTACGCGGTGCTACCGGGTGCGGCTCTCTACGGGCTATCGGGGTTAGCCTGGAGTATTGTGGCACTAGGACTCTCTCCTTATCTAGAACGCTTGTTTGATTTGGTGACGCCAATTCGGTTAGCGGAGTTGTCCAATCCGAACCGTTCATTGCTCAAACGGTTAGCCACACAAGCGCCAGGAACATTCCAACATACCTTGTTTGTTGCCTCGTTAGCTGAAGCCGCCGCCCGTGAACTTCACTGTAATGTGGAACTGGTTCGGGCAGGTACTTTGTATCACGATATTGGTAAAATGCATGATCCGTTGGGATTTATTGAAAATCAAATGGGCGGTCCCAATAAACATGATCAAATTAACAACCCCCGTAAGAGTGCCGAGATTATTAAAAAGCATGTCTCTGAAGGGTTGGTCATGGCTCGCAAACATCAGTTACCGAAAGCGATTCGGGATTTTATTCCTGAACACCAAGGTAAACTGCTGATTTCCTATTTTTACTTTCAAGCCAAACAACGCGCTCAGGAAGAGGGGAAAGATTTGGTGAAAGAAGCAGACTTTCGCTATGATGGACCAATTCCTCAGTCGCGAGAAACAGGAATTGTCATGTTAGCTGATGCGTGCGAAGCGGCGCTGCGATCGCTTAAGGATGTTACCCCGGACACTGCCTTAATCACGGTTAAGAAAATCCTCAAAGCCCGATGGGAAGATAACCAGTTAGTTGATTCGGGGTTAACCAAAGAAGAATTATTGATTACGGCGGAAGTCTTTGTCAAAGTTTGGCAACAGTGCAATCACCAGCGGATTGCTTATCCAAAAGCTGCCCTGAGTTGTCAACCCTCTTCTCCAGTTTGAGCGATACCCAATCTGCTTTGGTCACCCCTTTTAAAAATCAAGTCAGTCCTTGACTTTTTTTGTTAGTTCAGGTATTTTTTTATCATGGAAAAATGTGCGATCCTATAGACCCTCGTTCGTAGTAAGGGCTTTAGCCTATCCAATAATCAAAACATCGACACAACATTATCACTCACATCCACTCTGACAAAAAAGGGAGCATCCCAATTTGGTAAATTGACTCTTTGAATGGTGCTGAAACCCTTGCAATTGCGTTACTTTAAGTAATGCTTTGTCCAAAACGGGATGCTCCTACAAAAAAAAGGCGGGTTGTGCATAAAGGTTATGGGTTTCTTGAGTTAATTTTTTCCCTAAACCCGCCCCTACATCGGATTTTCTGCCCCGATATCAGATTTATAGATGAACCGGAAACCCGATAATAAAACTTACCCGATTTTTAACCGTGATCGCACTGACTAAGTAGGTGGACACAATTAAAGTTAGCGGTGGAGATTAGGGAACAGGGAACACCTCGACTTCGCTCGGTGTGTCACAGGGTACCTATTAATCAGGCTCTTGTTATTAGCCCCCTGAATCATGGATTGCTATAATTGATGTACCTCATACGCATAAAACGTTTTTTTTGTCAAATCAACCCCAGAGCGAGTTGATTGAATTTGGTCATTAAGTACGTTTGTAGTATTTAATAATTTGTGACTTTAGCTAGGAAAATAGACGTATTTTTAAGGCGTTGAGGCGTTTTACCCTTAAACTAGCTACAATAACAACACAATACAGGATTCATTTTTTTGATACTACAACCAAAACCAACGTAAAGTCAAGCTTTTCCAGGACTGTCCAGCTTCAGCCCTAAATCCGATTATCTTGATAAATTTAAAACTCAACGGATAAATCGAAAAGGTTTAGTTATGTGACAACAGATCCACCGATGAAGATTCAACCGGATAGGATTATATCCCGACTATATTGCCTCGATAATTTAAATCCCGTAGTCATTGACTTTTTTTGTTGTTTAAGGTACTTTTTTACCATGGGAAAATGTGCGCTCCTATAGACCCTCTAGAACAGTAGGGACAATGGAGACTTCCCAGTAATTTCGCGATCGCACAACCTGGGAAAAAGAGCGATCGCATCCAATTACCGAGACGCCAGCACTCCCACGCGATCGCGCTTCACCTCTGCCAAGATAGCACCACGCCGTTTCAACACCCGCTTCATCTCCTCAGACAATCCCGGATTGCTAGCAAACTCAGCATTTTCCACATTTGCCCCTCTCAAATCCGCCTGATTCAAATTGGCTCGACTCAGATTCGCGCCGCCGAGTTCAGCAATGCTGAGATTAGCGCGAATTAAGTTAGTATTGCCTAAATTGGCTAAATACAGGTTAGCCAGACTCAAATCCGCCAAACTCAAATCCGCCCCCTGTAAATCAGCACCTGTCAGGTTCGTCCGAATCAAATCAGCCCCTCGCAGGTTGGCGCGAATCAGGTGAGCATGGCTCGCATTGGCACGAATCAGCGTCGCCTGACTCAAATCACTAAGGCTGAAATCAGCATTCCGTAGCTGAGTATTCCGCAATTTGGCACGGTTTAGTTTCGCTTGACTCATATCCGATTCACTCAGATTCGCGCCGTCGAGATCCGCACCTTGCAGATTCGCTTGTCCCAAATAGGCACGAATAATTGAAGCCTGCTTCAGGTTTGCCTCTCTCAGGTCAGTTTTTCCCAGATTTGCCCCTCTAAGTTTCGCTTCATTCAAATTAGCCCCATAGAGATAAGCCTGGTAGAGATGAGCGCCTCTCAAATCAACCATTTTCAGATTGGCGTAGTTTAAAGTTGTCCCCTCTAAATTGGCATCAGTGAGGTTCGCCCCCTCTAAGTTTGCCTGAGTCAGATCCGCATTCCACAGCACCGCACCCCGTAGATTAGCCTGTCTCAAATCAGCCCCACACAGATTAGCCTGAATCAAATCCGCCCCGCGCAAATCCGCCCCGCACAGCCTCGCCTTCATCAGGTTAGCGCCATGCAAATCAGTACCTCTAAGATTGGCTTTCACCAAATTAGCACCTTTGAGATTAGTATCTCTGAGATTAGACTCGGCGAAATCTCGTGCCAAATTCAGACCCACCATTGCCGCCAGTTGAGCTAAATTATCTGTATCCGCCGCGACAACCTTCTGAATTAGGACTTGGAGTTGGGTAAAAAAACGTTCATCCATCATAGTGCAACTCAACTCGACTGAGATAGGGCTTAAACTTACGTTCCAGCAACTGCTGAATAATCAGCCTGTCCAGCACCGCCCGTTTATTGCGACTAATATCCGGACTCCACAATCGGTCAACATGGGTCAAACAAATATCTCGCCGCGATACTTCAAATGTGGCGTCCACGCGACAAGGAAGGGCAGAGACACTCAATGTGCCGAGTTTGACCTGATTGAGCCAGCCATTTAAGACAGGCTGTCCCCGTTCTTCTTCAAAAATCCAGGCGGGGTTTTCTTCGGTTACTTTTGTAGTAATGTGACAAATGGAATAATGGTTAGGTTCCCCGTTTAGTGACGGTTGTCCGGTTGCTCCATTTCCCTGAGGGTTAAGAGTGGATTCATCCAACTCCCCAGAGATGCGATCGCGGATTGGACTATTCGCTGGAGAATCCGTCTCCACCGTTGGTACACCCAATTCCATAGAACCCATAATCCGGGACTCATAAGGAATCTCACCCCCCTCTATCCTCAGCCGCAATGCTCCTCCTTTGAGTCCAAATTGAACCCGCCCTTGAGGTAAAGATTCGCACTGCTGGCTAAACTTAAGGGTTAAGTACAGGTCAATTTGTGGCGTTGGAAACGGTTGCAGAAATTCCAGATAGTCAGGATGTTCCACGGGTTGCACCGGAATCCCTGCCAATGTCATGTACAGACAATCAGCACAGTTGTTTTCCGGTTCGGGCTGGGATAGAGGAGAAATCGAGGAAGGCATTGCCGAACACCAACTGAGTAGGGGTTCATCTATAACCGTACATGACCTGGGACTCAGTTGTTTGCCTGCGTAACATTAGTTGACACCCTCCCCCGGCTGAAAATACGCCATACCTCAAAGAGTAGGGTGGGTTAGGTGGGACTTGAATTGAGGTGACAACCATTCAATGAACTATCCACCGTAACCCACCGATATTAATGCTGGGCATAATTTTGAAATTGGCTGGGGTCAAGGATGCCATTAAATAAAGGGCGCAATGCCTTGCGCCCCTACGGATGGGATACACTATCCATCAAATCAAATATTGATCAGCGATCTAATGTTATTCACATCAAAATCCAGTTGGGCAAAATCTTGCTTGTGATTTGACAGAATTGTGCGAAATTCGGCGGGAATATCCCCATCTTCATTTTTGATGATATATCCATACTTAATCGCCGTTAACACATTCACCAGATAAAGCAGTTGCGTTGCTTCTCCTGAATCTGGAGAAATTGCTGGATCATCCTCATTCCCAAAACTACCATTCCGCAGTCCGAGAGAACTATACAAAACTTCCCCCCCAGCATCCGTTTGGGAATCATTCACCCAGGAATGCCACAAGGTTACGTGGAAAATCGCAAACCGACAGAACTGTTTTAAGTATTCCATATCATTGGCATCGGGTTTATCCGATAGCGTAATCGGACTTACCACTTTCAGACTGCCATTGATGGTGCGGCGGGAATTATTCGGTTGAGTCAGTTCATTCGTATCATACCATTCATACCCATCATCGCCACCACCGTCTTTTTCGGGTTCATACGCCACACTATGGTTAACCAAGTCATCCGATAACCGATGAATTTCAATCCATTCGCGTTCAATCTCATCCTGATAATTCTGGAAAAAGACCTCAATATACTCCGTCAAAAGCTGCCAATAGAGATTGGCTATCTTGGCATAGGTATGAGTTTCACATAAAGCCTGACGCGGTTGCCAACCTTTCCAATCCAACTGCGACATGCTCTCATGACAAATCTGCACCACACTCTCTGGCGTCAAAAATCCAGCCGTGACAACATAGCCCTCATTTGGATCTACTAATACCGTATCCGCCCGCCGATTAATATTAATCAAGCTCTTGAGGTGAGGAATTAACATCAGGCGGAGGGGATTTTTTCGCAAGTTCCGGAACGCTGCAACTGTATATTGCTCCATCTGTAAATGAGCTTTAATATAATGTTCAATCAGTTCAGCCGCGAAGAACGTGTTGGTGCGGAAAATTCGCTTTGCCTGCAACCATTTATCGCCATCGTTGGGTGTATAGGTGATCGGTTCTTTCAGGGGAGAAAAAGGAGCGTAGGAATCAGGATATCGGCTTTGAATGGTAATCGAAGTGGGTAAGAATTTGCCATCTTTCACCTCAAATGTAGCTTCGACGTTGTGCAGATCATGAATCTGATCTTTTTCGTAAGCATCCCAGTTGAATGTCACCTTGTACTCATTCGGGTTGCTCTTATTTCTTTTCGGTAAGCAGGGATTCATCCCATTGAGAATCCGTAGCCCAAAAAATTCATCACTTCGGGTATATCCCGGATTTTTTCGCTCTAGATCAATCGTGGAATTGGGCGGATAATCTCCTTGAATTTCCTGGAGAGAGAGTTGATTCGGATTGAGCGTATTTTCGATAACATGCTTGGCTTTAATCGGGGTTAAACGATTCGCGGCTTCATAACCTTGTAGTTTGCGACCAATCGCATCTTCGTCCGGTGTTCCCTCTAACTCGGTAAACAGAATGCGGGGGAAGGAATTGGTGGGGTTGTAAAGCCAGTAGGGAACGGTGCAAGTGCCAAAGTCATACTCCTTTTGCGTGACATTATCGGGTCCTTTAATCGTGTAGGCGAGACGTTTGGCAAGCACCAATTCATTGTTGGTATCGAAGCTGCTGCGAATTTCAATGACTCTCAGTTCTAAATCTGGCTTGTCCTTAAACCCCGCTTGTTCCGGATCATAGTAAATCTCAAAATAACCATTGCGATCCGTTATCCCTTTCCCTAGATACTCTTCAGGTGTACCAATGTCTCGATCCCACAACTCCACTTCCATATTATGTAAGGGGTTTTGGGTGTCACTGAAGACGAGCTGACCGACAACTTTGCTTAACTGCGATCGTTGTTTTGCCGCTTTTTTCTTGAGTTTTTGCTGAACGCTAGACTTGTTAATTAGCCTGAGCTTTAAAACTTGTAATAGTTCTTGAACAATAGTTTGCGTCTTGGTCATGTGGATATCCTTTTGTCAAAAGAAAGGTTACGAGTTTATTGGTGTCTTGTCCAGGATAATGCCGGAATCCCTAATCATTCATGAGATAGCCTAAAGGCTGAAGCCGAATCAGGACGACGATTCGTTGACCCATCAGCAATTGGTAAATATAGCGCTACGCGCCAGGGAACAGGGAATAGGCAATAGGCAACACCTCGACTTCGCTCGGTGTGTCATAGGCAATAGTGAAGACAAAAGCTTACTTTACAAGGGATTGAGCGATTTGAATTTTTCTTTTATGTTCTAACCTTAGTGCGTAGTGCTATAACCAACAATCGGCTTTATTAGCAAATGGCAATAGGTTTGTCAATGCGGGAACCAGAAAAAATTCAAGAATTATGAGTCTAAATCAGTTGTGAAATAGCGATCCTTGCTGGGCAATACTTTCAGCCCTATTTGTGTTCACGACTGATTTAAACAGGCTTAACTGGCTCCATTTTTGGACAGATTTATACTGTATACTATTTTTATTCATCATTCAAGTTGGTTAATATCGATGTCATTTAATTAAGAAATGTTGAGCGTTTTTGCCAAACTTGAGCTGAACGCCATAAAGTTCAATACGTATGATGATAAGGTTATAAATTAACCCTTTCCAGCAAGCAAAACCCCGAAGAATTAGGATGGAACACCAAAAAATACTCGAAGTCCATGAGCGTCAACTCAAGTTCTCGCGCCTCTTGGCAAAAATTGGTCAGAACAATCCCATTGGCAAAGTCATTCGTTTAAGGGCTTATTTTTTAGACCTTCCGGTACTGACTAAGCAATGGCGAGATTATCTGTATGTGCGGAAGAAACAAATCTCCGATAAATTTCTGGGTTTGGATCAGGCGATCATCCATACCACCTACGCCGATGCCAAAAGACTGGTTGAAACTATACCCCAGAAACGGGATAATTATTTGGGACCCTTAAAAATCAATGCTCGCAGTTATTTTCTCGGTCATCCCTTATGTTTAGGAACCAATGGTGATGAACATGCCGGAATTCGAGCGTTATTTTTTCACGCTTTACCGGAACCAGAAGAAACGACAGAGACACTGGCACAGCTAGTCGATACAGGACTAGCAACGGCGACAAAGCAGGGAAAAATCGATGTTAAAACCGACTTACCCAAAATGATTGTTGCTCTATTACACGAACTGATTCTTGACCTCAAATTATCTGAGGAAGAAATTGCTGGTTCAGCTGGCTATATTGGCGGGTTGGGATTAGCGACTGTTCCCAATCTTATTCATAACACACTGTTGAGAAATAAGACGCGATCGCACATTCAGCATCGCCAACGATTAGTAGACACTTACAAAAAATCTCCCCAGTATCAAGATTATCTAGAGTTCGGGGCAACGCATCAGTTAAATGAACAACAGGTTGCCAACAATCTGTTTGATATGATCCACGTTGCCGGAACTGCTGGAACCAGTGATCTCCTTGCCTCTGTGTTCGGTGTTTTATGTGAAGATGAAGCATTGAGAGCAAATGTTGGTGCTGAAATCGATACCGTTTGGGATGGTCAAAATCCCCCAAATGCCCAAACCTTAGCCCAACTCGAATTAACCGAAAAGGTAATTTTTGAAACAGCACGTCTTTATCCACCCGTTCGCTTTCTCAATCAAATGTCTACCGAACCGATGGAAGTAGAAATTGGCGGTCAGCGATGTCCGTTCCAAAAGGGAACTCGTCTCGTCGCTTCCCTATTTACGGCGAATCGTGATCCTGACAAATATGAAGAGCCAGATACATTTAAAACTACACGAGATTATAGCGATCTTTTATCCTGGAATGGCTCGAATCAGGAACGCAACTGTCCGGGCAGATCCTTATCGATTGCTATTATAAAACTGTTCTGTTTGTATGCGTTTAAGCACTATCAATGGCATTCTGTTTCTGGTGTAGAATGGGATATGAAAAAGTTTGCTCCCTTTAAGCCAAATCTAGTATTAAATGGCTTTGCACGGCGAGCAAGCTAATTGTTAGGTATTGCTTGGCGAATACCGTTTTACCTCGAACAACACGACAAGATAAAAACAAATCATGCTAACCATTGAAACTCGGCAACTTAACGATATTGGCACTTGGATGAAACAAGACAGGGAAACTGATTTCCCTGACATTCTGAAAGGGGTATTTTTTATGGATGGGAATCCTTTCCCCGATGATTGTCTGACATTAGAAGGTGGTAAATGGGACGCGAGGAGTCGAATATTATTAGTCTCTGTGTTTGCTCCATTTCAGTGGACATTTAGTGTTTCCGATAAAGGGCGTCGGTTACTCAATATTGTTAATTTAACCAAATTAACCTATAAAATTCAGTTCACTGAATTCGATTGTTAACAATTGTCCCTAAATCAGCTAACAAGGTTTGAAAGCTATGCACAGGCAAATTATCGGCTGTCCGCTTCTTTTGGGCTTTAGAAGAAGCCGAATCGCTGCGAACTGAGTGGGTGACTATTCCTT
>NZ_JAVKEA010000022.1:0-125745 GCF_040221695.1 Coleofasciculus sp. E2-BRE-01
ATCCACAATGTTTTTTTCAAACAGGCTCCGTTTAATACATAGCTCCCCAAAATTGCTCGCTTTCCCCCATACCCCACACCCCATACCCCACACCCAGTATCCTATCGTGGGTAATGTGGCTTAAGTTGACACCCATGGGCAGTGCCGTGCCCCTACTGGCGATCGCATTCAAGTTGTATCTACCTACAAATCACCAATATAGGTGTCGAGGGCTTTAGCGGTTTCCACGAGAGGATGATGACTATCCACTAAGATCGGACTGTTGCTAGTCACCTCATCAATGGGAATACTCACAACAACTCCATTTTGCCAAGCAACCATTTTTTGATAATCATCTTGGGCAATTAAATCGACAGCCGCTTTGCCAAAGGAGGTAGCCAGCAAACGGTCTAACGCCGAGGGCGCACCACCCCGTTGAACGTGACCTAAAACCGTCACCCGCGCTTCAATCGTATCCCCACTGAAGTGAGAAATCTGATCCGCGACATAATCTCCAATCCCCCGTAATCGAATCTCACCTAGGGCGTCTGTGTAGTAGCGTTCTTGACCCTCAATGG
Organism: Coleofasciculus sp. E2-BRE-01; assembly: GCF_040221695.1. Classification (NCBI taxonomy): domain Bacteria; kingdom Bacillati; phylum Cyanobacteriota; class Cyanophyceae; order Coleofasciculales; family Coleofasciculaceae; genus Coleofasciculus; species Coleofasciculus sp. E2-BRE-01. The sequence continues at coordinate 558 of NZ_JAVKEA010000022.1, forward strand.
TTTTCGCCCCCTCAGCCACAACCACGATCGCAAAGCGGCGATTCCAGCGATCGCGCAGGTCGGTGATATGCTTACAAACACCACTAATGGAATAGGGAATTTCCGGGATCAGGATTACATCAGCACCGCCAGCAATCCCGGCATTTAGGGCTAGATGTCCGGCTTCGCGCCCCATCACCTCAACCACCATCACGCGATCGTGACTAGCGGCTGTATAGGAGAGGCGCGATAGGGCATCAACAATGGTGTTAACCGCCGTATCGAAACCAACGGCTAAATTCGTGAACGCCACATCATTATCAATCGTCTTGGGAACACCCACAATATTCATATTCCCTTTATGGGCAAGCTGGTTCATAATCGCCAGACTCCCGTCACCACCAACAACAATTAGGGCGTCCAGACCTAATTTCTGATAACCAGCGATAATCTGCTCGGCTTGAGCCTCGGTATCCCCTTTATTAATTGAACCGAGGATAGTACCACCCGTACTCAGGAGTGGGTCAATTCCCCGACTATCTAGACCATGAACATTCAGTGAGACTGATTTGCCTTCCAATAAACCTTGGGTGGCGTAGGGAATGCCTAAAACTTCCCAATCATAGCTCAAGGTAGCATGTCTAACGGCAGCGCGAATGACCGCGTTTAATCCGGGACAGTCACCGCCACTGGTGAGTAGACCAATCCGTTTGCGAGTTTCCATAGGTCAATCTCAAGTTGTGTTCTATTGTGGATAGTTTTTAACGAAGGCTGTTTGATGCATCACATCCAGATTTACTCCCCAGACAGTCTGACAACACCTTGAAACCACAACTACAGTTTTGCTGTTACGGGATGAGGATCAAGCTGAATTAGGATTGAGCGCCAGTCCGATTGAGTGATGCAGTTGTGGCACTCGTCTCTTGAGAGTCGTTTGCCTCAAAAACGCTTGATCAGCAGTAAGTCTAGGGTAGTCAGCCTCAAACCCTGTTGGCAAACATGGTTCTCAATCCCCTCATGGCAAAAAACCTCAACCCTTGCTGAGATCTGTAAACATCTAGTCCAAGATAGCCAATTTTCTTTGATCTGAGAGTATCAAGCAGCACTGCGGTTGGGAAAATGCTGATTAGTGATCAACCGGACACGATATAATACCCAATCAGGGTTAGCTATCCCCGTTATAATCCAGTCCGCGCAGGCGGACTTTGTTTGTGTAGCAGCGATTTCAATCGCCGTAGCTATTCACGTTGAACTGAATCCCATCACCTCAGCGACGGCGGTGGTGGTTGGCTCAATTCCTCGCTGTAATTGGTTGTTGCAATGTTGAATCGCCGTATCCGGATCTTTTAGCCCATTCCCTGTCAGCACACAAACCACTGTTGCTCCCGTGGGAACTTGATCTTTCACTTTCAATAACCCCGCCACCGATGCAGCGCTAGCGGGTTCACAAAATATTCCTTCTTTTGATGCCAAAAGGCGATAGGCTGCCAGAATTTCCTCATCGGTAACGCTATTAAATTCCCCCTGACTGGCATCTTTTACCGCAACAGCTTTCTGCCAACTGGCGGGATTACCAATCCGAATCGCGGTGGCAATTGTTTCTGGATGCGCCACCGGTTCACCCAGGATCAGGGGTGATGCCCCAGCAGCCTGGAATCCCATCATCCGAGGTAAGCGATCGCACTTCCCATGTTGATGATACTGGCAAAAGCCCATCCAGTACGCGGTAATATTCCCGGCATTTCCCACCGGAATACACAGCCAATCTGGGGCATTTCCTAAATTATCAACAATTTCAAACGCGCCCGTTTTTTGACCTTCCAATCGATAGGGATTGACCGAATTCACCAACGTTACCGGATAATTTGCCGCTAACTCCTGGACAATCCGCAAGCAGTCGTCAAAATTGCCCTCAATTGCCAATACCTGCGCCCCATAAACCAATGCCTGCGCCAACTTCCCCAAGGCGACATACCCATCTGGAATTAACACAAACGCTTGCATATCCCCCCGACTCGCATAAGCCGCAGCCGAGGCAGAGGTATTCCCGGTACTGGCACAAATAACCGCCTTTGCCCCAGCTTCCTTTGCCTTAGAAATCGCCATGGTCATACCCCGGTCTTTAAAGCTACCTGTAGGATTAAGACCATCATATTTAACCAATACCTTGACTCCCTTACCCACCGCTTCTGAAAGGGCAGGGGTAGGGATCAGAGGCGTATTTCCCTCCAAAAGAGTCACTACGGGAGTTGAGGCGGTGACGGGTAAATAAGACCGATAGGTTTCAATTAGACCCGACCATTGACAAGGCAAGGCATTGGTATCTGTAGTTTGAGGAATATTGGTAGCAGACAGAGTCATGTGATTTCTTTCTGAATTTTGGTCATGACAAATGACCCGAAAAAACGTTTGAGTGACCAGACATGTCATAGCACATCTGTAGGGGCGGGTTTAACTATTATCGCGGCTTGCCACCCAGATGTCACTAAACCCGCCCTAACTAAGTGCAAGAACTCTTGGACAAATGACGAATAACATAAGACAAATTCATCCCACGCCTATTGGTCATGGGATGAACTTAATCAATTACCGAGAACGGTTATGAGTGACCGATTCTTTTGATTTGTTATTCCGACGCTTCACCAGTTTCGGACGTTCTACTTTGTTATCCACCTCGATGGCGGCTAACTCCGGTTGCGTGTGGTCATAGACCATTTGCAAGGCGGCGGCAGCGATCGCGTGGGGATCGTATTCTTCACTCAACTCCCGTACAATCGGCAGGAATGATGCCATCCGTTCGCCAGCCAGTGCCTCGCGTAACTCGTCTTGCAATTTCTCCAAGCGCCGCGCTTCGATTTGCGATCGCGTGGGAATCCGAGACACCTGTAAGTTCTGCCGGACTTTCCGTTCAATCTGGTGCAGTTTGCGCCGTTCAAAGGGTTGAATCAAGGAAATCGCGGTTCCGGTTTTCCCGGCACGACCAGTACGACCAATTCGGTGAATATAACTCTCCACCTGATCCGGCAGGTCGTAATTAATCACATGGGTGAGATGATCCACATCCAGACCCCGTGCAGCAATATCCGTTGCCACCACCCAGCGCACCTGACTCTGGCGGAATCGGGACAACAAGCGCTCCCGTTGGCTTTGGCTGAGGTCGCCATGATACTCATCCACACTATGACCAGCCGCTTGTAACTGACTGGTGAGTTCCGCTGCTGACCGCCGCGTCCGCACAAAAATTAATGCGGCTTCGGGGTCTTCCAGTGCCAAAATTGGCTGTAGGGCTTTGGACTTTGAACACCCACGGGGGATCATATAAACCCGTTGCTCAATCCGTGCTGGGGTAGCTTTGGGTAGTTCCACGGTTACCGTCACCGGGGATTTGAGGAACTGATTGACTAAATCCCGAATTGCCTTCGGCATTGTTGCCGAAAAACAGGCAGTCTGGCGTTCTTTCGGGGCTTGCTTGAGGATTTTCTTGACATCATCGATAAAGCCCATGCTCAACATTTCATCGGCTTCATCTAAGACCACCCATTTGACTTGATCTAATTTGAGATCTCCTCGATCCAGCAAATCGATCACTCGTCCTGGCGTCCCGACAACCATTTGAGCATTACGTTGTAACAGACGAATTTGGCGATCAATGGATTGTCCTCCGTAGACGGTGACTATACCGACACGGCGATTGCTGGTCAAGTCCCGAATGGCATCTGCCACTTGTCGGGCTAATTCCCGTGTTGGGGCAAGAATTAAGGCTTGTACGCCTCGGGCATTAGTATCTATCTGTTCCAACATCGGCAAAGAAAAGGCTGCGGTTTTCCCTGTACCGGTTTGAGATTGAGCGACCACATCTCGCCCTGCCAACAGTTCTGGAATGGCTTGAGATTGAATTTCCGTTGGTGTATCAAAACCTAATTTTTCCAGTTGATGGAGGCACTCTTCAGATAAGCCCAGATTATTGAATGAAAGGGTCATAATTTAACGGTTGTTGTGAGTGTTTCGTAATGGTTAAGGTCAGTCGTCAGTGATCAAGAGTCTGGGTTAAGGAGCTGGCAATCGCCAACATTCCCTTACCCTGAATCGACTCGAGTTAACCGACAACTAACAGTGGACTAGGGACTACAGAACCATAGAGGTCATAGATGCCAGCATCGGTGATTTCTACTTCCACGATGGTCCCCAAGGGGGCTTCGCCTTGGACGTAGACTAATCCATCGACCTCGGGGGCAAATCGAGCTGAGCGACCGATCCGTTTTCCGGTTGAGGGGTTCTCTTGCTCAATCAGAACGTCAACGATCTTGCCCACTTCACCTTGGTTTTTCTTCAACGTAATCGGCTGTTGAATTGCCATCAGCGTCTGGCGACGCTCCTCCATGACGGCTTGGGGCACTGGATTGGGCAAGTTGTAGGCTGGTGTACCCTCTTCGGGAGAAAAAGTAAAGACACCAACGTGGTCAAACTCGTGATGCTGGACAAATTGCAGCAAATGGTTAAAGTGCTGCTCTGTCTCGCCAGGAAACCCGACGATAAAGGTAGTCCTCAGCACCGCATTCGGCAAGGCGGCTTTAATCTGATCAATAATCTGATCATTCACTCGCCCTTGCCAAGGACGGTTCATTGCACGCAGGACTTCTGGATGGGAATGCTGTAGGGGTAAATCCAAGTAAGGCAGAACATTAGGCGTTTCCTGAATTGCTGCCATCACTGGCTCGGTTAAACCGGTGGGATAGGCATAGTGCATCCGAATCCAGGGGATATCCACCTTACCTAATGCCCGCAACAGTTCAGCTAACTTGGGTTCTCCATACAGATCGACGCCATAGTTGGTTGTGATTTGAGAAATGAGGATTAATTCCTGCACGCCTTGGGACGCCAATTGTTCAGCTTCCGCCACAATTGATTCAATCGTTCGCGATCGCTGGTTTCCCCTCAGATACGGAATAATGCAGAAGGCGCACCGATAGTTACATCCTTCTGCTACTCGCAGGTAAGCGACTCCTTCTGAGGTTGTGCGATAGCGCGGCGTTGTTTCATCCGCAATATAGGTGGGTTCGGCTGAAACGGCTTTGACCCGTTCTCCTGCTTCTACCCGTTCTATCACTTCGACGATATTTTGATAATCGCCCGTTCCGACTACAGCTACAGCTTCTGGCAATTCTGCCAACAATTTCTCTTGGAAATGTTGTGCCATGCAGCCAGCAATAACAATTTTCTTATTGGCTTCTGCTAGCTCAACTAACGTGCGAACTGATTCTGTCCGCGCTGCCTCTATGAAGCTACAGGTATTTACAATAACATACTCGGCTAAATCTTCGTTGCTATCGACTGGGTAGCCCGCTTGAACCAGCAGACCCAGGATATGCTCCGTATCAATACGATTTTTTTCACAGCCTAAATGAGAAATGGCAATGGTTGGCTTGTTGCCCATGCGGTTATCTACTACAATCGGCACTAGAGTGGAGTAGCGCTTGATTTCCAGCGCTCCTAATCAGTAAGCATGAGTCGTGAGCAGTTTCCTGTAACCGTTCTGGAGAGAATGCCTCCAGAGTTCAGGCTGATTCAATCCTGATCACTTAATTTTTTCCCAGCTTTACTCGATTCATAGGGGCATAGTCTTAGAGTTTACCCACGCTCCACCAGTCCGGATGTTCTTTGGTTGCTCTAGTTTAACCCCGTTACTTATTTATATAAAATTTTATTAATATATGCAATACACTCGGTAACTTAATCTAACTTGACGCTTGACTGGGGGAAGGGCGACTATTAGCGAGCGTCGGCTGACGTTACCCTACTTAGCGGTTGGTGCTTAAGAATTAGGCGATGGTTAGGATTCTGAGAGATTTATGCTGTCATTTACCATGGTATATCCCATTTGTCAATCCATCGAATTCGTTAGATAGAGAGTCTCTGTGGTTGTCAAACCTGAGTATATTCAAATTCTTGTGAACGGTTTTCAGGTAGATACGTGAACTTACAACAAATTTTCAAAACACCCAATCCCATCATTGGCGTTGTGCATCTGTTACCCCTGCCAACGTCTCCCCGTTGGGGAGGGAGTTTAAAAGCGGTGATTGATCGAGCCGAACAAGAGGCGACAGCACTGGCATCAGGGGGAGTTGATGGGGTAATCGTGGAGAATTTTTTTGATGCTCCCTTCACCAAAAACCAAGTCGATCCCGCTGTCGTCAGTGCGATGACGTTAATTGTGGGACGGTTGATGAATTTGGTCACATTACCCGTGGGGATCAACGTGTTACGCAATGATGCCCAAAGCGCGATCGCGATCGCCAGTTGTGTCCGCGCCCAGTTTATCCGGGTGAATGTTCTCACCGGGGTTATGGCAACGGATCAAGGATTGATCGAAGGACAAGCTTACGAACTGTTGCGGTATCGTCGGGAACTCGGTAGTGATGTGCAAATTTTAGCCGATGTCCTAGTTAAGCATGGACGCCCCTTGGGATCACCGAATTTAACCACGGCGGTACAAGAAACCATCGAACGAGGTTTAGCTGATGGCGTCATCCTCTCTGGATGGGCAACAGGTAGTCCTCCCAGTCTCGAAGACTTAGAACTCGCCTCAGCCGCCGCTAATGGAACGCCTGTATTCATCGGTAGCGGTGCAAACTGGGAAAATATTCCCACCTTGATGCAAGCCGCCGACGGGGTGATTGTCTCCAGTTCCCTGAAACGACGGGGACGAATTGAGCAACCCATTGACCCGATTCGCGTTAGTCAATTTGTGGAAGCGGTACGACGTGGTGTTAACACGACAGCGTCGCCGAAACCCATGTCTTCGGTCAAGTTACATTCTAAGTAGGAGTGAGCCATAAATTTCTCGCTTATTCCTGAAATTGTTAGTGCTGATAGACAAATTATGAGACGCCGACGTTCTGCTCCCTGGATTCATCGCCACTCCCGCCCAATCATTGGTGCGATCGCGATTCTTGGTGCGTTAGATACGGCTTACCTTACCTTGGTGGAAACTGGGGTATTTAAAGAAGCCGTATGTCCCACAGGCGAGTTCATCAACTGTCAAGCTGTCTTAAGTAGTAGTTATGCTTGGCTTTTTGGTGTACCCCTAAGCTTGTTTGGCTTTTTAGCCTATACTGCGATCGCGGTATTTGCCTTTGCCCCTCAACTGGTCAAATCCTCAGATAACAAAGACTTTCGCCGACAAGTAGACGATGGGAGTTGGCTGCTGATGTTTGCTGGCTCAACCGCCATGGTTATCTTCAGTGGCTACCTTGTCTATCTCATGTCCGTTGTTATTGGGGCATTTTGTATCTATTGCCTGGTATCCGCTGTCTGCTCAATCGCCCTATTCGTGCTGACGATTATTGGGCGTGAGTGGGAAGATGTGGGACAACTGTTTTTCACGGGCATTGTTGTCGGTATGGTAGCGCTGATTGGCACCTTGGGTGTTTATGGTATGAGTGGTGAACAGACAACGGCTGGCGGAGTAGACGGCGGCGTGATTCCTCAGGTATCTACTGCGCCTAAAGCCCCCTACGGCTGGAAAATAACCACCACCTCTGGCAAAGCGGAAATGGAACTCGCTCGTCATCTTACCGCTGTTGGTGCTAAAAAATATGGTGCGTTTACTTGCCCCCATTGCCACGATCAAAAGGAGTTATTTGGCAAAGAAGCCTTTAGCGAAATCGATTATATCGAGTGTAATCCGGCTGGGAAAAATCCGCAGCCTAAACTGTGCCAAGCAGCCGGAATACAAGGGTATCCGACTTGGGAAATCAATGGTCAGTTGTATCCTGGGGTTCAGAGTTTGGAAAAATTAGCAGATTTAACCAACTACCAAGGAAAACGCGACTTTAAGTATCGATTGCCTCGGTGATCAACAAATGTAGAGACGCGCCATGGCGCGTCTCTACTAATCCGACGAGGCAAATAAATCGAGGGGAAGATGACCATACATTTCATTAATTCCCCCTTCAAAGGAAGATTGGCAGGATACTAAAACACCACGATGCTCACCCGTATAGGAATCGATATAACACAATCCTGAATTGCCGTTATATTTGATATACACCGCTCCCTCAATCGGAGTCAGGTCAAGATTCGGTTGATACCCTAAAGCTTGAGCATAAGTTTTGAGCGCTGATAAACCTTGAGCGGCTGTATCCGCGCAAATACCAAAAATTTGATAATCTGAATGTTCGGCAAGTAACGCTAAGGCTTGCCGCAGTTTCTCTTTTTCGGAGTCTGACACCACAGGTTGACTCTCAATACAGTTGAAGGGTTCGAGAAGCGCTTGAGCGTCTGAGATACTCAGAGGGGTAGAGTTTTGGGTAGACATAACTGGCGATGACACTAACGTGATCGATGATATAGCAAAAGGCTCCAAGGCAGAGGGTTCCAAGGTAGAAGGAGTGACAAAAGCGGATTTGGTATCACTTCAACATGATATTGATCACTCAATTTATGTAAAACTAATCACATTTTTTTTTATTTATTATCACAAATTATCAGAGATATCGATCAAGATTTAGTAAACCTTTTTACGTAAAAATAATATTTATACATAAAAAAACATCAAAATAAAAAATCTGCAAGATTTATGAATACTTGTCCCTGCTGCTCCCATACCTTACTTCGGCACATTAGCCACCATCGTCTCTACTGGTTCTGTTCACACTGCTGGCAGGAAATGCCCAGCGTTGATACCACTCATCGTCAACCTGTCCAAGAACTAGAGCGGCTATTTAATCTGCCGACTGTCTCCAGTAAGACTAAATTAGTCAGTCGCCTGTAGTACATATTTACTAAGTTTATGCCCATCAGTCCCGGTAATATTTACCGTTCATGGCGTATTACCGGGAAGATTAAGGGTATAGATCTCCGCAGAGGAGTTCTTTAATTATGGATTACTTACCCATCTGTTCATCAATTGCCGCAAATCTAGCCACTTTTTTAGACAATCTCCCTTACCAACATCAGTCAATCATCAATGGAAAAGCAAAACATGAAATTGATTGTCAGGCGAGTGAAATTGTTCGCTCTTGTTTAGCTGACTATCCCATTAACCTTTATCTCGAAGGAGAACATCCAAAGCTCAATCCTCACGCTAACTATTCTATATTTGTCGATCCAATCGACGGGACATCCAACTGGTTACGTCAAGTGGGTGACCCGTCTTTCGTTATGGCGATCGCGGCAAAATCATCCGACGTCACCTTAGGGGATCTAGATTTTGCCTATGTGCAAGGATTACGATCCGGAGATTGCTACTATGGGACTCAGACTGCTGCTTATTTTCAAAACGCTCACAGTCAAGACTACACTCAGATTTACTGTCACTCTCAAGTCTCCCTAGAGGACGCGATCGCCTACTTACGTCCCGGCTATCATCGGGCAAAAGAAGCCTTGAGCGGCAGTTTCCCCTTATGGTTATGCTGTCGGGATATTCGCTCAGTTGATAACTCAGCCATGGAATTTTGTGAAATCGCCCGAGGCGCTGCTGACTTTCTGGTCGAATGTCGTCATGTTTCGGATAATTATAATTTGCTCGCCTATCCAATTTTAAAATCAGCCGGCGGTTATCTGGTTGATTTTCGCGGCAATTCTCTGGCGTCTCTCAGTCTAGAATCGGAATATATTGTCGATTATGTTGCCTGTGGTTCCGGCTATCTATTACGAGAGATTCTCCATATTATTCAGCGTTGGGAGCAAAATCACGAAAAAAGTTTCCGTAGTTTTTTAGGGGAAATTGAGCGGGAAAACCAAGTGTGGGGAAGTCAAATTGCTTGATTAGTCATTCGTCTTATGTCTTATGTCATTCCTTGTTCGATAACAGTCGGGTGGATGAGTGCTGATAGTTGTAGGGATAAATCTTGTACAGGAGTGTAGTACAAGTTAAATTAGGAAGCTATAATCGAGAACTCCTAATTTTTTATATAAAATGCTCAAACCCCTGTCCTTGACGACTGCACTATCCCTAACTCTCCTAACCTTTACCGCCGGATGTTCCCCTCAATCTAATCCCTCCCAACCTTCCGCCAACGAAAACGAGATCGATAGTGTCTCAGTCGCCGACAGTCCAGCAGAAGCGGAATTGGCGCAAAAACCAGCGATTCCCTCACTCGCTTCCCCGGATAATCCTAATCCGGCGATTCAAGCGCAAATTGAGCAGTACATGAATGGTTTAGCTGCCAAAGGATTTGCTCAGGAAAATCATGGGATCTGGATTCAAGCGGGGGATACTCTGCTAGCGAATTATCAAGGTACTGTTCCCTTACCGGCGGCTTCTATCACCAAAGTCGCCACCTCCCTGGCTGCATTACAAACCTTTGGTCCCGATCACCAATTCATCACCCTGATTGGCGCAACGGGTGCTGTGGAAAACGGGGTTCTCCAAGGAGACTTAGTGATTGAAGGGGGAGACGATCCATTCTTTGTCTGGGAAGAAGCGATCGCTCTCGGTAATCTCCTGAATCAGATGGGTATTCAGCAGGTGGCGGGGAATTTAATCATTACAGGCAAATTTTACATGAACTTTGAGTTTGACCCACTCACATCAGGGACTCTTCTCAGACAAGGATTAAATAGTCAACTTTGGACTCCCGCCGCCCAAACCCAATATCAAACTTTACCCCCAGACACCCCCAAACCACAAGTTGCGATCGCGGGTTCGGTACAAGTCTCCCCCACCCCTCCCAGCAACGTCCAACCTCTGATTCGCCACTATTCCTTCCCCCTGGCTGAACTGATCAAAAAAATGAATCAATATAGTAATAATAAAATGGCAGATATGCTCGCAAACTCGGTAGGGGGAGCGAATGTTGTCGCCCAACAAGCCGCCGCCGCCGCAGGCGTTCCTCAAGCTGAAATTACGTTAGTTAATGGTTCTGGATTAAGCGATCAAAACAAAATTTCTCCCCGTGCGGCTTCCGGTTTATTTCTCGCCATTGCTCGATACCTTCAACCTTATAATATGAGCCTTGGCGATATCTTGGCGGTTGTTGGACAAGATGAAGGTATTTTAAACGAACGTCCACTTCCCCCATTCGCTATTGTTAAATCCGGAAGTTTAAATAATGTCAGCGCTTTAGGCGGAGCTTTACCCACGCAGCAGCAGGGAATTCTCTGGTTTTCTACAATGAATAGGGGTTACAACCTGGAAGGATTTCGCACCCAACAAGAAGCACTACTGCAAAGCTTTATGAGCCAGTGGGGAGCCGTTCAATCATTGCCTGAACCCTTACAACCCAATCCCGAACGAACTAGTAAAACCTCTAGTAATGAAGTCCTCAATCCGGGTTAAGCTGTTTGGCATTTAAACCTTAATGTCAATAATGACGAAATCCTTGCCGTAGTGCGAGCATCTTGCTCGCTACATTAGTCGAAAATATAAACGCGATCGCGTTGCGTGGCTTTAAGCTGATTCCAGAAGGGTTCTGACTTAAACGGGTTCACAATTCCTTTATTTAATCTCCTGATTAATGAGAAAATTCACTCAATTTAGTCGGGTTGTCCTCCACTCAATGTGGTGGGTTACGGCGGATAGTTCATTGAACGGCTATGTGCCATCATTTAGTTCCCGCCTAACCCACCCTACAAATACTGGTACTTTATTTTTACGCAGCTCCCTAACAAAGGACAAATGACAAATGACAAATGACAAATGACTAATTTTCCGATTGGTTAGGCAGTAAGGGATGTGGAGGAAGAGGATTTCGCCAGACATTGCGATCGCAGCCCATTTTTGGTGGCAAGGCTAATTTCGCCGTGATTCAGAGAAAGCGGGCTTGCTATAATACGGCAATAATTCCGAACTACCACCTCTTTAACTATGACATCCCAGCAACTTGACAACCGCTCTCAAGGTCTCGAAGCGCGAGTTGCAGCCTTAGAGTCAGAGCTAGTCCAGTTGAAGCAACTACTTGCTGGTTTGCTTAAGCAGGAAACTCCTTGGTGGGTGAAAGTGGCAGGCAGCTTTGAAAATGATCCCACATTTGATGAAGCAATTCGTCTGGGTCAAGAATGGCGGCAGTCTGTTGAGTAGCTTTCCTAGCGCTTTATGATGTACATTCTCGACACCGATCATCTTAGTCTTATACAGCGTAATGGGCAAGAGGGCAGACGCATTCTAGCAAGGTTGGCAACTGTTGAAGAAGCAGAAATTGCAGTTACCATCATTACCTATGAAGAACAAGTTAGAGGTCGTCTCAGTGTAATATCTAAGGCAAAAACGTTAGACAATCAGCTACTGGCATATCAATGGCTACAGCAGCTTTTAGATAATTACCGCTCGATTGTGGTTATTCCATTTAATCGTGATGCTGGTCTAGAACACCAACGCTTGAGAAAAACATATCCACGTCTGGGCAATATGGATCTAAAAATTGCCGCTATTTCACTTGTGAACAATGCAATATTACTTACTCGCAATACATCAGATTTTGGACAAATTAAAGAATTGCAAATAGAGGATTGGTCAAGAGTATAAGTGATATACTTTACAACTAAATGGGAGATTCACTAATTGTCCGATTGGTTAGGCAATTTAGGCAATAAGGGATGTGGAGGAAGAGGATTTCGCCAGACATTGCGATCGCGCGATTTTAGCTGACTCAATTCAACCGTAGCCCCTCGCTGTTCTAATTCTTTCCCCTGAGCAGCAGATAAGCCCGCATTTTGCTTAAATATCGCTCCCTCAACTTTCACACCACTCAGATTGGCATTGAAAAGATTCGCGCCTGTGAGATTGGCTTGTCTCAAATCCGCATTCGTCAAGTTGACATGACGCAGAAACGTATGACTCAAATCGGCTCCCCTGAGATTTAAATGACTTAAATCAGCACGACTCAAATCAGCGCGACTCAGATTTGCCCCTTCTAAATTAGCATGACTGAGGATAGCCCGACGCAATCGCACCTCCTTTAAATTGGCTCCCCTTAACATCGCCTGATTCAGTTGAGCATTGCTGAGATTCGCTTGGCTCAAATCGGCTCTGAATAGACTGGCTTCGCTCAGATTCACCTGTTCTAAAATCGCCCCGGCTAAAGTCGCTTGATCCAATTGGCTGCGCTGTAAGTCTGCACCTGTTAAGTTCGCCTGACTCAGGTTCGCCTCACTCAAATCCACCTCACTTAAATCCCCGTACTGGAGGCTAGTTTGTCGTAAATTGGCATTCTTGAGATTGGCACCCGTGAGAATTGCCTGATTCAAATTCCCATGACTGAGATCCGCCTGTTGAAGGTTGGTATGTCGCAGTTTCGCCCCAATCAAACTGGCGCGACGCAGATTAATGTTTTGCAAGTTTGAACGACTCAGATTGGCGTTATTTAGGTTAGCGCCATTGAGATTGGCAGAATTCAAGTCAGTAACCGTTAAATCAGCCCCCATGAGTATGGCACTACTTAAATTAGCACCCCCCAATTTAGCCAGACTCAAATTTGCCTCACTCAGATCAGCACTGCTGAGATTTGCTTCCCGCAAATCGGCAGCACTCAAATCACTATTGCGAATGTCAGCCCCCTTGAGATCACTCCCGCGTAGATTAGCGCCTTTCAATTGGCAAAAAATGCGGTATGCCTCCAACTCAGAAACCGCTGATTCGCCCTTCTTTATTTTGACGACATCAAATTGCACGTTCTCAGTATAAATGGCAAAGACAACATTAAAAATGTCCAAAAAATGAATAAAAAATCGACATTCTGTTTCCGAATATTTTTCGTAATAGCGAATTAGATTGGCAATACAATTATCTAAATGAGTGCGAACATAATTACACAATAAAATAATTTTGAGCAGGAGAATTACAATTGTCAGAGGACTACCTTGGCTGGTGAGAGTGATAAATAGCGGGGAGGGTTCCTGCCCATTTTCTGTGGTTAAAAATTCCAAGGTGCGCCGACACGTCCGCAGTAATAACTCCATGGTCGTCGTTTCCTCATTGTATGACTCATAGAGCATCTCTAGTTTTTCGGTCAGAGTCCTTTTGAAAAAATCAATCGACTGATGAGGACTCGTTGAAAAGAGTAAATAGTCGAGTAATTTCTGCTTAAAGTCTCGATAAGTCAGCGTTTTGCTCTGCTGAACAAACACATCAGCCGTATGGGAATAACTGTGCAGAAACTTACGGGATATCAGTTGTTTGAGCAGACGAATGATTCCATTGCCCAGTCGAGTGGGATTCGGGGGCGGTTCTTTTTTAAAGGTTGGCGAATTACAATGCACGGTGTACATTGCTAGCTCAAATTTAAACTTCTCTTTTAACCGTTTTGCCGTTTTCTTAGCTAATTCTCGCTGCTCAACTGGATTTTGAGAATCTAAATATTGCGGTAACAATAAATAATAAGCATAGCGATGACTCCACCCTCGACGTTCGGTACGGCTTGAGGTAAAGACTTTAAGTTCTTGATAATCCTGGCTTTCAATAAAATTAGCAATCCACGTTCTCAACCGATTCAGGGTCTGAGATACAGTAGATTTAACTGAGTCTACCTTAGCCAGCGCTTGAATCAACTCCTCTATCGAGTCTGATCGCCGACTTGCCAACCAATTGTTAATTAAAATATAGCAAGACCGCTTCAGAGTATTTCTGAATTCTTGCTCATTCTTTTGCTCAAGCAGCTCATACATTGAGCGAGCGACGTCTGGATTTTGTGTACACTCACTGGAAAAAAATAACTGCTTAAAGTCCTGCAAAACAGTTTCAGGAGGGTAATTTTCCACTCGATTGAGTAGGAATTGAAAAATAACCTCCTGAGCTTGCTGAATCCGTTGCTGCTTTGATTCTCCATCAGCCGAAGAATCGATTTGCTGATTGTCTGGTATGATGCGCCCCTCCATAAAATAGGCAAAATCTGAGTTGGCTAATCCTGGTGGTTATCTGTCTCTACTGCTCCATAGCGGCGACAGTCTCTGCCTCTAGTTTAACCTTTTCCCAAAATATTCTTTATCGGAAACATTTATTGTAACCAAAATCCGTAGCATCTTGGGGAGCGGGGATGCAGGGGAGATAAAAGAGATGGGGGAGATGGGGAAGATGAGGGAGATGGGAGAGAGAATTTACAAAGGATGAATGACCAATGACAAATGACAAATGACCAATGACAAATGACCAATGACCAATGACAATCCTCACCGTTAACTTTAAATTTTCCCATCTACTTATCCAAAAATTGCACCCTGTTGTTTGAGTTCTCGCTTCATTGGCTCAGAGAGTCCTGAATTATTTCCAAATCGAGTTCCCTTAACCTTCACATCCGTGAGATTTGCATTAAACAGGTTTGCACCAAGAAGATTAGCATGATTGAGATTTGCACCCGTCAAATTGACGTGACGTAGCAAAGCTTTACTCATATCACTTCTACTGAGGTTACTATTACTCAAATCTGTGCGAGTTAAGTTCGTTTTCTGAAGATTGGCATGACACAAACTGGCATAACTGAGATCCGCCCGATCCAAGTTAGCACTACTTAAATTGGCGTGGTTTAGCTGAGTCCAATTGAGTTGAGCGCATCTAAGATTAGCATCCCTGAGATCTACATCCTTAAGATTGGCTTTACTGAGATCAGCATGGCTCAGATCAGCATAGCGCAGGTTGGCATTCACTAGATTCGCAGAATTCAAGCTAGCATTACTTAAGTCAGCACTACTCAGATCGGCTTGCTGGAGATTAGCACGACGCAGTTTAGCGCTCTTTAAAATTGCACAGCATAGATTAGCTTGTCGCAGGTCAGCACAACGTAGATTTGCTTCACTGAGGCTCGCACCGCTCAAATTAGCATCTTGAAGCATCGCACCGCTTAACTCCGTGCGATCAAGCATTGCACCGCTTAAGTTTGTCTGACTAAGTTTGGCAAGACTCAAGTCGGCTTTGCTCAAATCAGCCCCCGCCAAATCAGCCTCCCGTAAATCTGCTGCTCTCAGATCCATATAACGGATATCTGTTCCTCTTAAATCAGCGTTCCGCAGATCCGTTCCTTTCAATTGGGAAAAGACGCGATAGTTATCAAGATCCATAACATAAGCATCTGGCTCATCGTCATTATCACTAAGTTTAACGATGTTATATTGAGTGTCTTCGGTACAAATAGCAAAAATAATCTTGAAAACTTCCAAGAAATTAATCAGCCACTGACAGTCTTTTTCAGTAGAATTTTCGTAATATCGAATTAATTGGGCAATACACACATCAAGATGCGTTTGAGCATATTTACAAATTAAAATAATTTTCAAGAGAATCACGACTAAGGTTAAAGGGTTGCCACGATTCGTTAACAAAATAAACAGAGTCGAAGGTTCTCGACCATCTTCAGTTGTTAGCACCTCAATCATTCGCCGACATGTTCGTAGTAGTAAGTCACCACTAATCGGTTTGAGATGATGATTTTCATAAAGACTATCTAATCGAGCAAATAAATACTGATCGAGTATTTCCGAATAAACGGGAGTGTTAATTAAAAACAACAAATACTTTTTTAAATCCTGTTTAAAGTCTTGGTAGTCTTTATTTGTAACATATTGGTTTAAATGATCAGCATAACTTCGGCAATTAACCAATAGTTGCCGAGAGCTTATTTTTTTAATCAGTTGGATGACGTGAGGACCTAGACGAGTTGGATTACTAATTTTTTTCTCGGAGTTAAAATTAGGAGAATCATATCGAGCCGTATACATGGCTAGATCGAACTTAAATTTTTTCCTCAGCCGTCTAGACAGATTTTTGGCAGTTTCTCGCTGTTCAATCGGATTGCGAGAGTCCAGATATTGGGGAACTAATAAATAAGATGTATACCGATGACTCCAGTGCTGTTGTTCGGCTTCAGATTCAGCCGTATAGGGAGCCGAAAATAATTTCAGTTCTTGATAATCGTGGCTATCAACAAAATTAGCAACATACCCTTTTAGCCGAGTCATGGAAGGGGATAGAGTTGTCGGCTTCAGCGGAGGATCACCAACTAAGTGAATCAAGTTTTGAATAAAATCATAACTGCGTTTTGAAGACCAGTTATTAATTAAGATATAACAAGACCGTTTTAAAGTATTTCTGAATTCTTTGTCATTTTTACTGGCAATAATTGTATCAAGTGCCGTTTTTACATGAGGCTCACTCAGCTCTTTACCAAATATAAATAATTGGCGGAACTCTTGTAATACAGTTTCTGGGGGATTGTGATGAACAAGTTTGATCAAAAATTGATAAATAACCTCTTGAGCCTGCTGAATATTGAAGTCAGACCCAGAAATGTCCTCACCTGATAAATTCAATTGTTCGCCTTCTGGCAAGATGCGCCCCGTCATGATCCAAAAAAATGTTGATTTGAACTCTCTTCTTAGCCGAGCAGTATAGGGGTGTGCGAGGGAGATTTTCGCGGGTCAGTACTGACCGCCCCACTGCACTAGCCAAATTTTGCCGACGGGAGAAGGAGCAACTGCGATCGCATAACTAAGTCAGCTAACCCTTGCTAAGACAAGTCTATTCTTCATCATACCTTAGTCTAGCTTTCTGGGACGTCACCCAAAAGCGGCTATCCCTCTCACCGTCTTGGCTGGGGTAGTAAGGATAGCCATTTTGTACTGTCTTCACCATTGATGGTTCAAGTTCAGACCAGATTCTTCGCTTCGCTCTCATCAGACAGGTTAGAACGCAACTTGGGATCAAATCCTATAGCCCTGATGAAAACTGTTGCTTGGGCCACTGATACTTCGTTCTTGACTTCAGGGGTTCAGCTTGACGACTACCTCCCACATTTCCCAAGGCTGCATTTCCTTTGCTCTTACTACTTTGTAACAACTGGTGAGCCATTAACACCATCAATGATTCAAAAACTGACGTTTTTTCATTAGGATTTAGTGTAACAATTGGCGGTCGGTTTTTGTCATTCATAAAGCCGAGGGCAAAGGCAACATGCTCTTGTCCCAAAGCGCCAGGTAAATCCATACAAGTTAGACCGATTATCATCGGAATTTGGACTCGGCTGTTCATAAACGAGATAATTTCGCGAGCATCATTGAAAGAGCTAGAACGATTGGCTGCCACCAGTAAAATATAGGCATGAGCGCGACGAATCAATAAATCCCACATAAAATCAAAGCGCGATTGACCGGGAGTCCCATAAACTTGTAACTCCATATCCCGACCTAAAATGCGTGTACCAAAATCGAAAGCAACAGTTGTGCGTTTCTTCATTAGCGATGTGTTATCTGTCGCTTTGCGTTCTGTGTCAATTACTGTCGTTTGACTAAAGGTTCGTACAAACGTCGATTTACCAGCACCCACTGTTCCGGTTACGACAAGACGCATTGTTTCCATTATACTTTTCTCCGCAGTATTTCACCTAAGTTTATGAATGTCAGATCCGTTAAGCGAGTAACTTACTTACAGCACACCGCTGTAAAAAAATATAAAATTACCCGGAATTGCACTACACCCGAAATTAATTAGCTAACCTTTAGTGTTGTCTAACTATTTAGACAGAACTGGCTCCGGCGGCAATGAGTCGCTTAAATAGACGTTCGGTCCAGCCTGTTTCTTGAAGTACGGCGGCTGAACTGACTTCAATGTAGGCTTGCTCAATGAAGGCTAAATCGATCATACAAATTCGACTGAGTGCTTCTTGCAGTTCAGCAGGTTTGTCATTGGCTTTGAGTCGTTTGTCTATATCTCGTATCACCGTTGCCATCGCCGGAACAACATGTTGCGGTCCAATACCAATTCGCACATGTACTAAGCCAATCCGCCAACGACGTTCAGCATAAGCATTACCCCAGTCATCCATACCCGTAAACATTTCGTAGAACCACTGAACAAAGGTTTCCCGGAGCCGATGGATGCGATCAGGTGTGTGATTTAAAATTGCATTCATTTCTGGATCGCTGCCTAAGTAGGCGTAGAACTGTTCGGCTACCTCTGGTGCAATTTCTTTCCCCCAATCAGCATGGGATTTCAAGAGGGATTTATCGGTTTCAGTGAAATGAATCCGATCTTGCATTTTTTGCAAAAAATCATAAGCGTTCAGGGTCATATTTTTCTCTGATCTAGATTTTAGGGTAAGTCTCAAAATAGAGTCTTCTCTAGTTTTAGCAATTTTTCTAGAGTATTGTCTGCTTGTTTTATGATAAAAGTATGAATATTTGCAGTTAGACGAAGACGTAAGCCAAAGGGCAGACGGTTTATGATTGGCACATAAGTATCTGGACAGAATTTCTGTCCGCTGTACCAAGAAATGTTAAATAGTCGGACAAAAGAAAACAGCACGCCCACGCTTGTTTTGTAAACAAGCCTCAAACCCTTACTGTTCCCTGTTCCCTGTGACACACCGAGCGTGTTACCGAGCGAAGTCGAGGTAAGCCGAGGTGTTCACTAATCTCAACCATTAACGTCCATTGTGCTTCCCGACTTCGATGGTTCACCCCCTTAGCATAACGATAGACACAATTAAACTAATCACGAGAATAAATGCGCTCCCCCAATACAGAATCAGACGCTGAGACTGAGGTGTTTGAGTGGGAGAATAGGTTTCAACGCTTTGTCCTTGAATCGACTTTAACCATTCAGCGACTCGTTGAAACTTGGGTAAGTTTGGGTGAAGCTTGGTCAACGACTCTTGCCATAATCGAATAGCTGGTATTGGCTGATTATCGCGAGCATAGTAAATGCCCATATTGGCTAATGTCTGACCTTCTCGGTTGCGATCGCCTAATTCCTTGAAAATGGACAGACTCTGCTGATAGCAATCGATCGCGTTTTGGTTCTGCTGTTGCTGAAAGTACACATTCCCCAGATTATTCAACGTCTTCGCCATTCCGGGGCGATCGCTCAACTCGTTAAAAATACCCAAACTCTGCTGATAGCATTGATTTGCCTTCTCCCATTGACCCGCTAAGGAATACACATTCCCCAAGTTAATCAGCGTCTGCGCCTCTTTGTCGCGATCGCCTAATTCTCGGCTGGCTGCCAAAGCCAATCCATGAGTGCGTTCCCAGTCTTTCCAATACCCATGAGTATTAAAGAAGTTGACCAAATTCTGAGCGAGGGACACCACCACATCCCATACCTCCGCTTGATGCGCCCACTCCACCGACGCCAGTATATTAGGTCGCTCAATTTCAAACCAGTATAGAGCCATCAACAGCGAATGACGCTCGGTAGACCATTCATCTTTATCCTTATCCGGCTTATCCTTATCCTTAACCAAGGATTGGACAAACTGGCGACGAGTTTCTGGATTAATTGCTAAATCCACAATGAGAGCCTTTTCCAAATACCAGCGACTCAGCCGCAATCGAGCCGCTTGTCGGACATCAGCAGCTTCCTCCTGTGCTAGCTGTCCTCGGACAAACAGGCGCACCACATCATGGAAACGGTAGCGCCCTGGTGTCACTGGCGTGACAAGCTGCCATGCCACTAAGGTATCCAAGGATTGCTGGGCAATTATCGGCTCAACCTCTAACAACTTGGGTACAACATCAGCCGTAAAATTGACACCGACTAAAAGTCCCAGTAAGCGGAACAAACGCGCCGAGGGTTCATCCAGTGACTGATAACTCAGCACCAGGCTGGGGCGCACCGACAAATCACTCAGCTGCATTTTTGCCAGTCGCTGTTTTTCATGCTTCAGCTTGCTGGCATAATCCGCCAGTTTCCAGTCGGGGAATTGGTGCAGAAACCCGCCTGTAATTCTTAGCGCCAACGGCAGATAATTGCACTGAGCCATAATCTGTTGAGTAGCGTCTGGTTCAGCCGCGATCGCATCTGCACCAATAAAATTTTCCAACAGCGATCGCGCCTCGGGTTCGCTCATCACTGGTAACTTAACAATCGTCGCTTCCTCCAACCCCTTAATCTGGCGGCGAGTCGTCATTAACACCGCACAAGTGGAACATTGGGGTAGCAAAGGACGAATCTGAAACTCATCGCGGGCGTTGTCCAGGATAATTAAGACTCGTTTCCCGGCAATCACGGAATGATACAGTTGAGAACGTTCACTCAAACTTTGAGGCATTGACCGATCCTCCACACCCCAAATCCGCAGAAACCCCGCGAGTACGTCTAAGGGGTCGAGAGGTTGCCCTTCACTTCCACGCAGGTTGATATAAAGTTGAGCATCGGGAAACTCAGATTGTAACTGATAAGCTGCTTGCACCGCTAAAACCGATTTGCCCACACCCGCGACACCCGTGACAATTGCGATCGGTGTCTGGAATTCTTGACCGGAGGTTGCCCGTCTTAGCACACTGGTGATACATTCGAGTTCCTCCTGGCGACCCGTAAAATCAGCCAGTTGCAGGGGTAACTGATAGATCGAAGTCGGCTGAATCGAACTTTCTTGATAAATCTGCTTGGCGTGACTGGGTTTAACTGTCACCGCATCTTGCACTAGACCATGAAAGTGTAGTTCATACCTTGATTTATTTCCACTCATGAATTGCTCCAATGGTTTATCGCTAAACATCATGACTACTCTGGCTTAGTTACCCTGAATATAAGCGGCGTATAAATTTAATCTTACGGGGAATACAGACGGATAGCGGTCTATTTAAATGAACCGTATTTTACGCTAATAAAAACATAGGCGATCCTTTAAATATATCCTGACTCAATTTTTTGTAAACCGCCATATCTAAGCATTAAATTACTCAAAATTTTCCTTAAATTATATCTTCAATAAATAAATTCATTCTCCGTCAATCTCCCCCAAGATAATAGATTTAAGCTTCATTACCACTTTAAGTACAGAGGTTTTATTCATTGGATCAACCGTCATCACGATTGGGGATTTTTCTTTATCCAGATAATCTAAAGCATCGATAATTTCTGCTACAGACCTGGCATTTGGACAATCGGTATGAGTTATACCAACGATCATGGGGATTTGTACGCGCTGATGCATATAGACAAGAATCTCGCGAGCCGATGGAAGATCGTCCGGACGGTGGGCTGCCACTAACAGAATATAACCCTCAGCTCTCTTAATTAATAAATCCCACATGAAATCAAAGCGAGATTGACCAGGAGTGCCGTAGATATGCATTTCCATTTCCGGACTGAGGATCAGACGGCTAAAGTCAAAGGCAACAGTCGTTTGTGGTTTCAATAAGGATGTGGAATCAGTTGATAAACATTCGGTTTCTATCAAATTCTTCTCACTAGCGGTTTTCACAAAAGTAGATTTGCCCGAACTAACAGGTCCAGCGACAACGGCTCGTAAAGTTTTCATAGATTTTTTATACACCACATTAGCGTAAGTTATTGAATCAATCAATTAGTTGTAGCGACATTTTCTAGTTAAGTATATAATTTTACAAGTCGCTAAAAAGCCCGAGTAAAATCTATTAAACTAACTAAAAAATATCTAATCTACACAGTCAAATAAATCAGGCTTTAATTAAGCCAAATTTAGTTTAACGATTTGGCGGCTGTAGGAGCGATCCGCTGAGATTAATAAACACCTGAAGTTCACTCCATTTACTCGGATCGCCCGCTGCTGAGGTAGACAAGTTTTAAGATTTTGCCAAAGTGAGTTCGTACAGTAAAGCCGCTGCAGCTCCCCCTAATAAAGGACCCACCCAATACACCCAAATATTACCAAGTCCTCCGCCTAATAAAGCTGGTCCTAAATGTCGTGCTGGGTTCATCGCTCCCCCACTGATGGGACCTCCGGCGAGAATATCTAGGGCTACGGTTAAGCCAATAAATAAGCCCCCAACTTGGGGAGCGCGGGGATCAATGGCGGTACCGAAGATAACAAACACTAAGAAAAACGTCAGAAAAAACTCCATCGCAACTCCAGCAATTGGACTAATTCCTGATCCCAACGCTGGCGTCCCCATACTGACGGCACTGAGAACCTGAATGGGAATACTCAGTTTAATCAGACTAGCGGCAAAAATTGCGCCTAAACACTGGAAGAGAACATATCCACCCGCATTTTTGGGATCAATTTTACCGGTGAGCAATGCTCCAAATGTCACAGCGGGATTCAGATGTCCACCACTGACGGCGGCTGTGGCGCTAACCATAACCGCAATGGTTAATCCATGGGCTAGAGCGATACCCGTTAGTCCGGCGCTTCCTTCGGTGATATGGTTTGCCGCGATTGCGCCGACTCCAATAAAGATTAAGGCAAACGTACCAATAAATTCGGCAATGAACGCTTTCCATTTCATCGCTGTAACTTCTCCTACAGTACATCGTGTCAGTTGACTGGTTGATAAACGTTGGTTTGATTTAAGGCTACTAACGAGTCCAGTCGTATATTTTTTTATTGATGTCCCTGTGTTGGAGATGCAATACCTTGATTGTTTTTTTGCTGAGTTGGTTAATCAATGTCCAACTCAGGTTACAACTCATCGTGTGAAGCTTGAAACTGGATTGATTCAAGCTTTACAGAAAACCGAATATCCTGCCCATTCTTGATGATTAACAAGAGAGACGATGGAGACTTAAGTCTGTACTCTTAAAAAGAGGATGCCAATTTACTAGAAACTCACTGTATTTTTTATTCATGCCCACTTATTTACTGAGTTTGCAAGCAAACTTTAGCTATATCTTAGCCTGAGATTTGGGAGATAAAAATTACAATTAGCTTCGCAGATTAGTTAACTTGTAAATTGGCTAAATAGACTACCTCATCGCTACTTTCAAGTCATCAACGACACGCTGAATCTCTAACTGTAAAACACCCTGTTTGGCATCTTTTCCGGCGAGGACGATTAAAACAGCATCGTTACCACAATTGGTCAAAATGCTAAACCCTTCACCACTGGTAACGCTGATTTGATCCATGCCGCCTTTAGCAAGTTCAGCTCCAACTTTCTCGCCCAGAGACAGCATCGTAGCTGACATGGCAGATACCCGTACATCATCAATACCACCGGGTAAACTGGATGCAAGTGGCAAACCATCTGGAGTAACCACGGCAGCTCCCTCAACATCAGAGATTTTCGAGACAAAATTGTGCAAAATACGGGTCATTTTGTCAGAATCAATCGGCATGTTTTTGCTCCTAATACATTTTAAGGATTCAGATTCAGTCACTAGGTAGTCTAAGACTTATGAAACAAGCATTGTTTGTTTCTTCCAATTAACCTTTCTGTCGAAATCAGATAATATCCGGTTTATTTTATATAAAGTTTTATTGAAGATGTCCATATTTTATGGTAAATTATTAAATTCATGACATCCTGTATTTGGTAATTAAAGTTACCAAATATACGTAGTTAAGTTTTGCTATTCTGTCATGCATTTAAATTGAGTATAGGTAGTCGGACAAAAGAAAGCGGTACTGTATTAATTTTTGTAAATCACCCTCAAAGCCTTACTGTTCCCTAGTCCTGCCTAATCTCAACCGTTAATTTTAATGAAAGTCCGACTACTTATATGTCTCTAACAAGTTGTATAGTATCTAAAGCCTAAGGCAATGGCTGGATAATTGCCCACCCAGTTCAGTATTTCTTTTTTAGTTAAAGCTAGAAAAAATTTATATTTATCATTGATAAGTAGTCGGACAAACGAAAACATCCCTGTGTTAACTTTTATAAAGAAGCCTCAAACCCTTACATAGGACTTGCTGAATAAGTTTTGTGGTGGGGTTAGAGAGCAGGGGAAGCTGGGGGAGATGGGGAAGCACTCAATTGTATTGTCCTAACCTTAATGCGTAGTGCTAAGCTGTTCGGCATTTAAACCTTAATGTCAATAATGGTGAAATCCTTGTGCGAGCATCTTGCTCGCTACTAATACCCAATTTAAATGCATGACAGCTTACAACTTTATGTCCACCTACTTACCAACCCATGAAAAAACCCGGTTAAAACCGGGCCACACTACCATTTGATGGAAAACTTACGCAGTCATCAAGCTATGTTGACAAATTTTTGAATACCAAGTGGAGTACTACTTCGTAAGTTCATAGTCACAGGTGAGTGGGCAAGCTGCAAAAATTGACTTATGAAGAATATTCTGCTCACCATGTAACCAGCTTAACCAACGGACTTCCTTCGGATTGACGCCCTTAAAGGTTAATACGGCAGCGCCGAACAAAATGCCAAAAACATTCGCGCCAATCAAACCAACGGCGACGAGCAAAACGGCACTAATCGGCAAAAGTGATTGTAAGGAAATCGCCATAATTGCTCCAAGCGCCACCATTAAGACAATCAGCGGAAACCCTGCCACTAAGAGACTTACGGTTAGGGTAAATGTCCAAATTAAGAAGCCTGTGACCTTTTGGTTGAATGAATACGTCTTTGTGAAGTTTTCACGGGTTGTCATTTCCATGGACGTTCCTCCTATCGGGGGTAAAAAATGGTCTTTATGTAACAAACCTTTAATCAATTTCTGTAATGTAAGAAATTACGAAGGTAAAAACCAGTATAGTGAACTTCTCCGGAGAAATGAGCTTTTTTTTAAAAAAATTTACAATCAGGGTAGACTATTTATGGATCGCTGAGAAGATCAGACCGACAATTGAGTTCAAGCCTTGATTCCAGTTCATCTCTACCTATAGATAGATATTACTGAGCTGTTTAGCCTCCAAACCCTTCAATGGTATACCCTTACGCCTTCATAGGTTGAATATGACCAATCCCCTAGATTGATTTTGTTAACATTTCTTATACTTTTGTGCCATCATTCTCATAATTCTTGGGTAACTTCACATAGAAGTAGGGTGGGCAATGCCCACCCTAATGGCTTGGCAAGCTTAAAAAGGTGGTCAAGCATTTTCAAGGAACCCTTATGAGAGTAGCGATCCAGAAAAATTTTACCCACAACTTTAAGCTTGCCAGCCGACTACTGGCGTGGCACACCTTAATTGGTGGATTAGAATTGTAGGGGCGCAAGGCTTGCGCCCGGTTTAACCCTTCGACTTCGCTCAGGGTTAAACGTCAAATCTATTCCACAATTTTAGCTGTGTCAGTCCACTACATTCCTGGAGTCTTTTGCCTTTCTTCGGTCAGCTAGGTATCAATTACGACAGAACCATCCGTAATTCACCAACGGTGCGCTTGATTTCCAGCATCAAAAGTCCTTGCTTCGCCGCTTTAGTCGCCAAAACTAGAAAGACGGTATCTTCACCACAACTGGTGAGAATACTCAAACCCTGATCACCCTCTACATAAATACGGTCAATTACACCGCGAACTAATTCTTTACCAATCCGTTCCCCTAACGAAAGCATCGCCGCCGACATCGCAGAAACCCGTTCGTCATCCATACCACTGGGTAAAGAAGTCGCCAGAGGTAAACCATCTGGGGTAACAATCGCCGCACCTTCAACATCAGACGTTGCTGAAGCAAAATTTTTGATGATCATTCCCAGTTTTTCGGCATTAATAGACATTGTGATACTCCTTGTCCAATTTCAAATAGTCTTTATCGCGATAGATACTGAACGACAACCCGAACCCTTTTAATGATTCACTACAGGAAGATCCGCGTACTCTAACACGTCAAAATTGCCACCCCGTAAGACGGATTCAGTTTGAGTTCCCCGTAGGCGCTTACCCAAAAATGCTTCGAGAAATCCTTGAATTGCTCCCATGGTGAACGTACATTGCCGGGATGAGCCTTGAGATTCGCCGGCTGAACAAACAGTTTCGCTAGTATAAACTTTGTAGATATCACCCTCTTGGGTAACTTTATCAATGACGCACAAACGAGTTCCCTCTTTGCCCAAGGCTTCCTGCACTTTTACGGTCACATCTTCTAGGGACATGGAGGAACCCTTGCCTACTAAATCCAGGTCTTCGGCTAACTTTTTACCCCGTTGGCGACCCGCAGAAATCATCGCGATCGCGGCGGCTTTTTCGCCCAGTGCTTCTTCAACTCCGACAACGATTGCTTTTAAGCAAACAATGCTGCTAAAGTCTCCAAGTTCTTGACGTAGTTCATTCTGTGCAATTGCCATAATACTTTCCTCATTTGAGGCTAAAAATGCTGACATTGATAGTTTGTTTAGCTGTATAAAAATAATATTCTTATACAGCTAATTTTTAGGGTTAGTTTTAGGTAATAATCCCTACTTCTGTTTTAGCAATTAATTAGGGAAATGTCTCTAGTTTTCTATGGTATTTTTATAAAGCATACATAAAGTCTATGGCTGAGTATAGTTTTAAGAAAAAATAAAATTCATTGGCGCAATCAATGCCTGCACCAATGCAATATTGTCAATCGATAATTTTTACGGCAAAAATAAATTAAATTGAGTAATCGTTCGTTTGATTTCTAATTTTAAGAATCCCGGTTTAGCTGTTTTACTGGCTAAAACCAGAAAAACAGCATCTTCCCCGCAACTGGTTAAAATACTTAAACCATGGTTACCTTCCACAGAAATGCGATCAATAGTTCCCCGAGCCAGTTCGTTACCAATCCGCTCACCCAGAGATAACATCGCTGCTGATATTGCCGATACTCGTTCATCATCCATATCAACTGGCAAACTAGCAGCTAGGGTTAAACCATCGGGAGTAATCATTGCTGCACCTTGCACATCAGGGGTATTGCTTACAAAGCTTTGTAAAATACGCCCTAATTTGTAAGGATTAATTGCCATAGCCGTTGTTTTGCTTAAATTGATTAATCTCCTTTGTGCAAACGTCATGTAGAGACGTTCTCAGAGAACGCCTTTACTCAAATCATGACGATGTTCAGCTTTTTTGCGTATTTATTTTATTGACGCTATTCTGTACTCGTACAATCCAATTGCAAAAACCAGATTATTTTTGGACAGCGCCTAAAATCTTGTACTCGAAAACGTCGTGAGTTCCTTCCCGTAATGTTGATTCAGTCTGAGTTCCCCGTAAACGCTTACCTAAAAAGGCTTCAAGAAACCCTTGAATTGCCCCCATCGTAAATGTGCATTGCCGAGACGAGCCTTGAGGTTCACCTGCTGAACAAACAGTTTCGTGAGTATAGACTTTATATCCTTCGTCTTCCTGGATGATCTTGTCAATCATGCACAAACGAGTTCCCTCTTTCCCTAGAGCATATTGGACTTTTTTCGTCACATCTACTAAGGAAATTTCTTTGCTTTTGTCCACTAAGGCAAGCTTTTCCGCTAACATTTTGCCTCGTTGACGACCCGCAGAAATGAGTGCAATTGCTGTAGCTTTATCGCCTAAAGCTTCTTCAACACCCGTAATAATGGCTTTGAGGCAAATAATACTGCTAAAGTCTCCAAGTTCTTGACGTAGTTCATTTTGTGCAATTGCCATATCCATCTCCTGAGTTGTGTTGATTTGACTGTAATTAGTTAACTTTCTGTTTACTATTTCTCAATTAAAAACATCATTCAGATATTTCTCTATAAAAGTACTTTTAAGTTTTACTAAGGACAAATAAAATACCTTTATAACCAAAAGTATTGCATTATTGAAATTTAGCTATAATTTCATCTAAATCACTTGATTCGTTAAAACCTTTAGTGCTGCCACAACCGAAGATTTCAGTTGAGGATTAACATTGAAAATAGCTGGACAATGTTTATCATTTAAAATGCCTAAATGTTGGACTATTTCTTCTGTCGGTATAGCCCCCGAACAATCAGTATGAGTTAAACCAATAACCATCGGTACTTGAACGCGATTATTCATAAAAGCTAAAATATCTTTAGCGTAGGAAAAACTATCTGCTTGATTAGCCTTCACCAGTAGAATATAAGCATCAGCCCCTTTAATTAAAATATCCCACATAAAATCAAAGCGGGTTTGACCTGGAGTACCATATAGATGCAAATTATTCTTGGCATCTAACACCAATTTGCCAAAGTCGAATGCAACAGTAGTTTTATCCTTAAATGAGTATTCTTTTTCGGAATTACTAACCTGACGTTCTATTTCTACAACATCAATTTCACTAGCTGTACGTACAAAAGTAGACTTTCCTGCTCCGACAGTTCCGGTTATAACTATACGTATATTTTTCATGAAATTTATTTGACCATTTTTTGTTTTTAGTTTTATTATGTGGCATAACGATAGCATAAATACTTAATGCATAAAGTTGTTTTAGTGACCTCCATGAATCCAAAACCTAAATCAAAACTATCTTGAACTAAAAGAATACTTTCGTTGTTTGATGTGGAAGGAAAAACAGAAAATGCTGTCAAGGGTCTAGTTGAGCAATGTCAGGATATTTATGGCTATTATTTGCCATTAATTACAGCCTTTTAAATATTGCCTGACAATTGTTTTCTTGCTTTACAGTAAGATGGATTTAAGGTCACCAAGCGCCCGTTTTATTTCCAACATCAAAAGTCCTTGTTTGGCTTGTTGAGTAGCTAAAACGAGAAAGACAGCATCTTCACCACAACTGGTCAAAATACTCAACCCTTGGTTACCTTCAACATAGATGCGATCAATTGCACCTCGAACCAGTTCTTTACCAATTCGTTCCCCTAAAGATAGCATCGCCGCAGACATGGCTGATACCCGTTCATCATCCATATTACTAGGCAAAGTAGTTGCCAGAGGCAAACCATCTGGAGTGACAATAGCAGCCCCTTCAACATCATTCGTCGCCGAGACAAAATCCTTGAGAATATGTCCTAATTTTTCAGAATTGATCGCCATTGATTGTTTGTACTCCTGCTGAAATTTGAGAGATTGCTAATACAGTTAAGCCTTGAGTTACATCGAAGCTGCACCTGTGGAAATGAGGCGTTTGAATAAGCCTTCTGTCCAGCCAGTTTCTTGAAGTACGGCGGCTGACGTGACTTCAATGTAGGCTTGTTCAATAAATGCCAGATCAATCATGCAAATTAGACTGAGGGCATCCCGTAATTCTTCATTTTTGTCTGCCTCTTTTAGCTTTTGACCTACAGCATTAACCACAATTGCCATGGCTGGAACCACATGTTGGGGTCCAATGCCAATCTGCACATGCACTAGACCAATTCGCCAGCGGCGATCGGCATAAGCATTACCCCAATCATCCATACCTGTAAACATTTCGTAAAACCATTGCGTAAAGGTTTCACGCAGACGATGCATCCGTCCTTCTTTGGCATTCAAAATTTCGCTCATTTCTGGATCTCGTCCCAAATAAGCATAGAAATGATTTGCCATTTCTGGAGCGATATCTTTGCCCCAAGTCGCATTAGCTTTGAGGATGGCTTTGTCTTCATCAGTAAAGCCAATACGCTTTGCCATTGTCTCCATAAATGCATGAGCATTTAAGGTCATAGTTTTCTCCTACCATCATGGTTCTTTAATCTTCTTCATTGATAACAAATAATTTTTATAATTGTCCATATAGTTTTGTGTTTTTCTTGTAAAGAATAGTTGAGTAATAAAATCAAGCAGCAAAAAACGTTTAAATACCAAATTAAAAGCAAGTTTTGGTATTTAAATGAATTGAATTTAACGCATTTCTAAAATAGTGATTGAATTCAGAATCATCCAACCATTAAAAATTCGATGACCACTAGAATGGATATCCTTGTATCCAGCTAGGCTAATGCCGAACTTTGTCAGCCTGCACTAAGTAGTCGCACATAATTAAACTTGAGCATGAGGACAAGGGAACAGGGAACAGTAAAAATTTGACGCTTGTTAACCTGGCTTAGGACAGTGGACAGAATCTATGTTTCGGTAAATAATGCTGTGTTAACCTGCTCCTCGACTATTCCAACTAAGTCTGCATCCAACCTTTGCCAATGACAAAGGACAAAAGACAAAAGACAAAAGACATAACGTTCCTGACATTACCTTTTTTCATGCGTTAGCAGATAAGTCCGGAGCGTTAGCTTAAATCAGTATTGTGGTTATCTCTATGCTTGTGTCCAGATATATGGTGTCGCTTATGTATAGTTTTATTATTTGTGATCATAATTTATTGAATGCGATCCCCGACTCCTTAAAGAAGCCGGGGTGCAAATAGGAGACCTACCCAATTATTCCAAACTGACTTTAATTTGGGTAACGGTTCGGTTTATATCCAAGTTGAGAGCGCCTTGTTTGGCATCTTTCCCAGCCAGAACGATGAACACCGCTTCTAGACCACAGTCGGTCATAATGCTGTAGCCGTCATCACCTTCGACTAAAATACGACTGGTTTGACCTCCCAAGAGTTCTTTGGAAATCCGTTCACCCAGAGACAGCATGGTGGCGGACATTGCTGAGATACGCTCTTCAGCCACTGATCCGGGCAAGCTAGACGCCAGGGGTAAACCATCCGGCGTAACAATTGCAGCACCTAGCACGTCAGATGTCGTCGAGACAAAATTCTGAACCAGATGACTCAGTTTTTGAGTATTGATTCCCATTCTTGTGTTTCTCCTTAACGTTAATAGAGGACAATGAAGTTAAGTTGTGTAACGAAAACAAGCATGGCTGACTGGTTGGATGTTATATTTACCTACTTCTGGGTTTTAGCCCAAACTGTAAGGCTACCCAGTCAGCTCACGATGAGCATAAGGCGGCTAAGAGAAGATTTGCCGAGTGTGATAGCAGGGCAATCCTCATTAGCTGCTTTTTGTCGAATTACTCAACAGTAATAAACTCGAACAGGTCGTAAGAGTCACCTCGAAGGACTGATTTCGTTTGTGAACCCTTTATTTTTTGCTGAAGCAGTTCGGTTAAAACGCCCCAAACTAAACCGAGGGTAAAAGTACATTTAGGAGGTTCTCCCTCAGTTCCGCCGATCGCGCAGAGGGTTTCTTTGGTGTAAACCTTGACAGTGTCGCCCTCTTGGGTGATCTTGTCAATGATGCACAAACGAGCGCCATCTTCACCCAAAACTTCGGCGATTTGCTTAGTCGCATCTTCCAAGTTTTGTGTAGTCCCTTTGAACCCCAACTTTTCTGCGAGTTCTTGCCCATGCTTACGACCAGCAGAAGTCAGAGCAACGGCTGTCGCTTTTTCACCTAAGGCATCGCTCATCCCTTCAACCAAAGCTCGGAAGGATTCAATACTGCTGAATTGTCCTAATTTATCTCGTTTGAGTTCTAACACGTTGACTCCTTATTTTTGACAACATAGAGTTGGAACATTTTATCAACCAAGAAGGTGTTTGGCAAGGTAATTCTAGTCAGGCAAATTACTATAAATTTAAGAATTTCTTTGATAAAACTAAATTCTTAACCATAGATATTTAGCTGGTTCTAGACATATTGCCCTGCCGTTTCTATGAATAATATACCGATTCAATTGATGCAATCCGGAAACTTATATGTTTTTTTTGCCGATCTAGACATTGAGGGTTCTGTTATTTATAATTACTATAGCCCCCATGTTTTTTTGAAAAATTCCTTTCAAAAAGAGTTTTACTTCAAAATATAAAATAAATATAAAAATCTAGATAATCATATTGGCGTAAAAATAGATGGAGTCTCCGTTAAGAAAGCTGTATCAACAATCCAGTGAAACTTAGTGAATACATTATTAACCTGCAAGTCCCTAAGAAAAAGTGGTCAAGATGCTTGCACTAAGAATGATGAACTGGCAACTTGAGTATACAGCCCCTGCTAGCCATACGCCATAGCACAATGACAGGTCTGGAACATGGCTTTCATTAACTTGACACCAGAACTTGACACCAGTGTTCTTGAGTCCGTCCCTCTGCACTTCTTATCTAAAACGTTTCGCTCTACTGAAATTCTCTCTCTGTTCAATTGTATTACATGCAATACATTTGGCAAGTCTTGACACAGACTCTACCTATAGAAGATAATAAATATGGTATGATATAACTATGTGTTAACAAGAAAACACATCTCTCTATTTTTCTCTGAATCATGGAATTTAGCCTCGAAAACTTAACGCCATGTTTCAGATTCGCTAAGGAGAATTTACTCAAAAAAGAATAGTGATGGGAATCATTAAAATCTGCTGATCAGAGTGAATCAACCATCAGGGCAAAAACTGAGACAATCGTAAGGATTTTGAGAGTCTTCAGAAATACAGCCCAGGATCTTTAGAAAAACTAGCTAGTGCAGCGCACTTGAATTTAGCCAATATCCCTGAGTTCAGCGTCGCTACAGGTGTTTATTTTTCGGAAAACCCTGTAACCTGTATCCCACCTCATTACGTTATCAGCCTTTTGCATCGAACTCGGGTTAATAAAACGCCGCGATTCAGCGGTAAGGTGAATTATGTTTGAACTAATCGTGCAAAACGAGATTGTCGGGGAAATCGTCTTTAGTATCGCACCTGATGGATTTGGTGTGATTAATCTCATCGAAGTTAAACCCACCTGTCGAGGTAAAGGATTCGGAAATCAGCTTTTAAACGAAGCCATCGCTCAACTTAAATGCCAAGGCGTTAAGGGGATACGTCTGACTCCAATAAAAACCAAGAATCCTTTTATCGTAGATTGGTACAAAAAGAAAGGATTTGTCTTAAACAGAGACAGAATGCTTTTAACGTTTTAACCGTTGCATTCGGGTCATACTGAGATCTTACGCCAGTAGCAAGAGGGTTTTCTCTCGTGGCGTGTAAAATTGGGCAATAGATTTTGCGGGTTTTATGGGCGCACCGATGTGCGCCCGTGTCAACTTAAGCGGAAAATTTAAGCAATACTTTGACTCTACCCCACCCTAACCCTCCCCTTATCAAGGGGAGGGAACATTTCCCCCAATAAATAATGTAGAGACGTAGCATACTACGTCTCTACTAACGGCGGCTTTTTTCCCTTTGGTATTATCCTTAAAGACAATAAAAAGCCGCTCTTTGTACACATTAGGTGAGTACAGTAAACTCAAACAAATCGTAACTGTCACCTCGGAGTACCGATTCCGTTTGACTTGCTTTCAGTTTCGATTGGAGTAGTTCACCTAAGACTCCCCAAACTAGACCGAGTGTAAAAGTACACTTGGGAGGACTTTCCTCAGTTCCACCGACAGCACAGAGGGTTTCTAAGGCATAGACTTTGATCGAATCACCGTCCCGAACAATGCGATCAATGATACAAAGACGAGAGCCTTTTTCTCCTAAAAGTTCTGTGATTTGTTTGGCGGCACCGTCTAAGTCTTGTGTTGAACCTTTCAAGCCCAACTTTTCAGCAACTTCCTTACCGTGCTTCCGACCCGCAGAGGTCAGTGCTACGGCTGTAGCTTTGTCCCCTAATGCGTCTGTCATGCCTTCCACAATAGCCCGGAAGGATTCAATGCTACTAAGTTGTCCCAGTTTATCGCGTTTTAGTTCTAACACATTTGCTCCTTATTTTTAGAATAGATTAATGAGATGTGTTCTACATTTATCTAGGTGTTTAGTTATACAGAAGTAATTCGATAAGTTTATTAAGACTTTAGGGTATAACCGACAAAAGCTTAAAGAAACTCCGAGGAATTTATACTTATTTTCTACATCTGTAATACTTGTATACCATACATAAGCTTAGCTGGTACTTCCGGAAAACGTCCACTTTTTTGTGATCTATCAATCAAAAAAAATAAAACGAAATATTATTAACTAAAAAATAATAAAAATTGCCTCATTATCTTCAATTGATTACTCAAACTATATCAACTTTAGCTAAGAAGGCTAACGCTTTAGGTCAGGGGGTTAGTTTGCAAATGAATTTGGATGTTTCGATGTTGCATCGCTGGTTCAAATAATTCCGTTGTCAGCGCTTGTTCAACTGACCAAATACCCGGTTTACTGAGTTGACCTGCTAGTATAAACTGAGCAATGCTGCCTGTACCTGCACCAGCCGCCGCCGCTGTATTTTCATGCACCAAGGTTGAGACAACTGTGACAGGTTGGTTTTCTTTGTACCCTGTGACTTGGGCGCGAATGGCAATTCCAATCCCACTGATGCGATCGCTAAATTGGGTCATGCGGTAGCTGATTTGGGACAAATACTCGATATTTTCGGGTTTCCTTAACCAATCGGCGGGAAACAGATGGGCGGTGATCCAGGTGAGGTGGTTATAAATATCGGGAATTGAGCCAAACTTGGTGATCACCGTTTTCACGGGGAAGGAGTTGACAAGGGTAACGGTTTCGGGTACATCGAACCAGTAGACGCCAACTTTGCCATAAGGTTGGGGGAAATGAACCGTTTCGCGATCGCTATAGGGTTTTACCTGATGCCACTGGTTATCAATCCACGCCTCAAAGGGTTCTGTTAACCCGAGAAACGTGGTTCGCATCACCGTTACGCCAGCCCCACCGGAACCGGCTACACCATAACTCAGGTGAATGGTTTCCGGCTGATCCAATTGTTCAACCGCCTGACGCACCATGCTATTGGAGATTCCCGGAAAAACCCCAGTATTGATAATCGCCGTGACACCCGCCGCCGCTGCTGCTTCGTGATAGGGGAAGGCTTTTTGGATAAAGGCGCGATTATCACTGACATCCAGATAATTTACGCCCATCTCAATGCAAGTTTTGAGAACCGAGGCGTCTCGATAGAGAAAAGGACCCGCACAATGGATAACCAGATTATGAGACGCGATCGCATCCCTCAACCCATCGCGATCGGCTAAATCTAGGGTGAGAAACTGCACCTGCGGTTGAACCTGTGGCGAAAATTCTGTCTCTGATGCCCTGTGACGCCCTGTAATCGTAATTTGTGCTTGGGTATGGGCAATGAGATCTTGCATAACATTGCTGCCGATACGTCCTCGTCCTCCCAGAATCAAAACCCGGTCTGTCATTGCCCACTTCCTAATCTGCTTACTGAAGCTTACCAAGTCCTTTACCCCTGAGATCAAGGTTGCCGCTACCTTGGACGTCAAAAGTCCTCCATTCAAACCTCAACAGTCTCCCGATTTTATCTAATCCGGCAAGACGTCCTTCACGTTTAGTGACGGGATGAATTGCCAGAAAAGATGGTAGTATCTGTACATACCGTCGGGCGGACGGAAATGCACGCTTGAGGAGTACGGAGCATACCGTAGACATGAGTGTATAAGACCACAGTAAGGGAAACCTGAACGGCAATATTCAGCCCAAGAATCCCTCGCTTTTAGCGAAGGGAGCGTCAAAGTAAGTGTGCTTACCGAAAAAATCCGGATGGATACGGCTGGACTCGGTAAGGAGTGACGTATCTCCGCCCAAGTTGAGATACATCCCATCCCTGACCAATGCAGATAGCTGATCCAAGGAAAACAGAATGAAGTTACTCCAGAGAGATATCTCTATAATCTCTCCAGAGGATAAAAACTGCCTAAAAACGACACCTCTTCTCAGTCCAAAAGTTTGGCTGATTTGAATTGTCGCGGCTATACTGGCAAGGTCTGGATATTTCTGTAACGGCAGTCATAAGTAGTATATGAGTCCTGTGGTTAAAGTTGTTCAACCCTCTGGCATCTTAGATGGCACAAAAGCTGGTCAATTTCGTCAAGAGATTAGCGACCTTGTGCAATCAAATGCCGACATCGTATTGATTGATTTTCAAGACGTTACCTTTATGGATAGTTCGGGCTTAGGGGCGCTAGTTCTTGCCCTTAAGACCGTTCGTGCTGCTGGGGGAAAGCTCTTTGTTTGCTCAGTCAACGAACAGATCAAAATGTTATTTGAACTGACAAGCATGGATCGGGTGTTTGAAATCTTTCCCACACGAGAAGCGTTTGAGGAGGCTGTCTCTTCTAGTGCATAATTCTCTGGGTTAGCCCAATTTGGCGAAACCCAGTAAGAATCCCCGTGCGGAAGGGGGAGTATTAAGCTCCTAAGTAACTGATCACCTTTTAGCAACAACCCGCCAGGAATGCAAATTCTTGGCGGGTAACTCTTCTATCCCCAAATGGGGTTCTATGGCTAATACCAAATCCGTTTGGGGGATTTTGACATCCCTTTTCTACTGTTCCGTTTATGTAAGGGTTTGAGGGCTATTTACAAAACTTAATACAGTACCCTCTGACCTCTGACCTGTTTTTAAAGGGGAGAGTAAACCCAGATTGAGGGCGGGAAACCCCGACGTCAGCCGTTCCTTCGCCAGCTTAAGAAGTCGGGGAGCCTATCTAATCAAAGTTAATTTCTAGCAAAGACAAATCATCATCGAAAAAGTCTTTGGGATTTAATATGTCAACGCCCTCTAGGATGGAGTTAAGGTTACACGAACTATCTATTCTACACTCACCCAGAAGTTTGACGAATGAGTCAAGTCCCCAGATATCACCATCGGGTTGGTGAATCTCGTAAATCCCATCGCTGAAAATGTAAAGGGAACTGGATTCGCTGACGTCGCAGCTATCATCAACATACTCAGCCTCAAGCAGCATACCCACAGGCAGTCCCGTTGTCTTCAAGAGATTGACCTCCCGACTAGATGATGGCTGACCCGAAAATAAGACAGCCGGTGGATGTCCAGCACTGGCATAAACAAGTTGACGCTTCGTCCGATTATAGACTCCATACCAGATAGTAAAGTATTTATCGTTGCGTTCTGTCATCTGAAAGGTCTGGTTTAACCCTCGTAGAACGTCGCTGGGTTGGTAATAGTCAATATTCGGCAGGGTGCGTGATCTCAATAGATTTAACACCGAAAGCGTTGGTAAAGCTGCTCTCAAGCCATGCCCAGCCGTATCTAACAGATAAATTGCCAGGTGTTCTGAATCCAACCAGTAGTAATCGAAGCCATCACCTCCTAATTGCCGAGACGGAATGAATCGAGAGTCAATAGTCACAGGCGGTTCAGTCATCTGGTCTGGCAGAATAGAACGGACGTACTCCGCCGCTTCTGCGAGTTCCATTTCCAGCAAATGTTTTTGGTGCTGCAAATCGCGGCTTAGTTCATGCAATCTCAAGCCGGAACGTACTCGCGCCTGCAACTCAGCGATTTCGATGGGTTTACAGATAAAGTCATCTGCCCCAGCATCCAGTCCCTTCACGCGATCGCCAACGGAACCGAGAGATGTCAGCAAAATGAACATAGTGGTTGATAGTGCTGGGGTTGCCTTAATTTGACGACAGACTTCTAGTCCGTTCATCCTTGGCATAATCCAATCACAAATGACCAACGCCGGACGCAACTGCCGCGCAAGTTCAAGACCCTCTTCGCCGTTGCTAGCGATGGTGACGTCATAACCTTGGTTATGAAGCGTCCGTTTCAGCAGTATTTGAATGGCAGGGTCGTCATCAATAATTAGAATTTGGGTCATGGCATCGAGATAATACAAGTCACTCAAGGAGATTGCAGATGCACGCGCTTACAACAAGAAGGAAGACTCGATGAAGCTATGGGTACTTTCATGAGAAAGTGATAAAGATCGCAAGGTCAGTGAATAAATGGTAGAGCAAGGGATAAATCTAGGGTAGACTGGATTTTTTCACAGGGAGTATCTGTTCATTTTAATTCTGGCTTTGATGTCGTTGATGTGAAAGGCTTTGAGCAGTTGAGAGAGCTTCAAAAATTTAGCAAGCAATTTCCTTCCGACCTGAATGCGTTAGACCAGGTTTTATCCTGGTTTGGGGAGCTTCACCCCTCCTCAATCGAAACAAAAGTCTGGTTACAGTGCAAACTAGCGCTTGCGGAAGGATACACTAACGCGGTGAAATATGCCCACAAAGACCTGCCGCCCAGTGTTTCCATTGAGGTTGAGGTAATTCTGGGGCAATCGCCCCAATGCCTAGAGATACGGGTCTGGGACAGTGGAGCGCCTTTTGATTTTGAACGGCGGCTCCGAACTCCGTCGTCCTTGCCCGCTGATCAGGCGGAAGGAGGACGAGGATTGGCTATTATGCAAAAAATTGCCGATAAGCTCAGTTATACACGCATGGATGATAACCGCAACTGTTTGACGATTGTTAAATTTTATTAAAAATCCCAGCCGCCCGGTGTCGGGAAGCAGGGGAACGGGGGCTGAGATGCAGGGGTGCATATTTCAATTGATCGGCTTTCCGATAAGCGAAAACCCAGCTTCTCAAGCTGGGTTACTGTTTAGGCTTTACCTTCAATTGCTCTATCTGCTCCGAATAACTTAATCAAACTGGGTTAAATCTAGCTTGATGCTCACTAGAATTCAGCGGCTTACCTGGTGAATCACCATTTAGCGACCGCTGCCGCGATTGTCATCGTTGCCCTTAGCATCAAACGTAAGACGCTTGGCTGATTGATTGGACAAAATGACTACGCTTTCACGTTCTCCCCTAAAATAGGATGCTGGTGAAAACTTCCTCATGTTGTTGCACATCGCTTGTAGATCTCCGTGTCCAAGTTGCTACAGCCTTTTTTCCAATCGACAGCGGGCAAATCAGGACAAACAGCTTCTAACCCTAAAATTGGGAGTAGGATGGGCGGGGGGTTGGGGAGATGAGGGAGATGAGGGAGATGAGGGAGATGAGGGAGATGAGGGAGATGCGCTATATCAGAGCAGTATTGGTATGCCGATATGGGGAATCCATTCAGGAGGATGTCAAAATAGAACTACTGCACACTGAACTCAGTTGGGTACAGTGTTTTTCGTCCCGTCCCGCTGTCGTCACCTATTGGAAAGAGCGAGTGTGAACGTTTCGACCCCGAAGATAGAACTTGACCCCAAAAATCTGTTTCCGTTTCCTCTGGATCAATTTCAGCTCCAAGCGATCGCGGCGCTGAATGCGAATCACTCGGTTGTTGTCTGCGCTCCCACAGGTTCTGGGAAGACGTTGATTGGGGAGTATGCTATTTACCGCGCTTTGTCAAGAGGAGGGCGAGTTTTTTATACCACTCCCTTGAAAGCCCTCTCCAACCAGAAGCTGCGAGATTTTCGCGCTACGTTTGGTACGGACAATGTGGGTCTGGTTACGGGCGATGTTTCCATTAATCGGGACGCGCCAATCTTGGTGATGACCACGGAAATCTTCCGCAATATGCTTTACGGCACACGGATTGGGGAAATTGGTACGTCCCTAGAAGGGGTGGAAGCGGTGGTCTTGGATGAGTGCCATTATATGAATGACCGACAACGGGGTACGGTTTGGGAGGAGTCGATTATTTATTGTCCTCCAGAAGTTCAGCTTGTTGCCCTATCCGCTACGGTGGCGAATTCCGATCAACTAACGGACTGGTTGAACTTAGTTCATGGCGCAACCGAGCGAATTTATTCCGACTTTCGACCGGTTCCCTTACAATTCAGCTTTGCCAACCCGAAGGGCATTTTTCCCCTGCTGGACTCTAACCAAACAAAGTTAAATCCTCGTCTCAAACCGAAACGCAACAAAGGGAGAGGACGGGGGGGACGCCCAGAAAGCCCCAGTAATGCCTTTGTGCTGGCGCAACTCCAGCAACGGGATATGTTACCCGCGATTTATTTTATTTTCTCTCGTCGCGGTTGCGATCGCTCGGTGGAGGAGTTGGGAGAATTGTCTCTGGTTAATGCCAAAGAAGCGGCTGAATTGAAAAAGCGCATTGACGAATTTTTACGTCGGAATCCAGAAGCGGGTAGGGCGGGACAAGTCGCCCCCCTGTATCGCGGCATTGCTGCCCATCATGCGGGGATTTTACCGGCTTGGAAGGGGTTTGTAGAAGAACTGTTCCAATTAGGGTTGGTTAAGGTGGTGTTTGCCACTGAAACTCTAGCGGCGGGAATTAATATGCCCGCTCGCACCACCGTAATTTCTACCCTCTCAAAACGAACCGATCGCGGACACCGACTGTTGACAGCATCGGAATTTCTGCAAATGGCAGGTCGAGCCGGACGCCGGGGGATGGATGCCACGGGTTATGTGGTCACAGTACAGACGCCGTTTGAAGGAGCAAAGGAAGCGGCGTACCTCGCCACCAGTCAGGCTGACCCCTTAGTTAGCCAGTTTACGCCCAACTACGGGATGGTGCTGAACTTACTCCAAACCCACACCCTTCCGGAAGCCAAGGAGTTGGTGGAACGCAGTTTTGCACAATACCTGGCGACACTGTACCTCCAACCCCAGCAACAAGCGATTACGGAGTTAACCACAGAACTGGCAAAATTAGATATTCAACTAGCACCCGTTGACTTAAACGCCCTGGGGCGATACGAAAAACTCAAGGAACGGCTCAAAGAAGAACGGCGATTACTCAAAACCCTACAACGGCAAGCCCAAGCCGCACAAGTGGCGGAAATTGCCCAAATTATCCCCGAAGCGCCCTTGGGTACGCTACTTTCACTCAAAGGCAAGTATATTCCAGTTCCGGAACCGATTCTGGCGATATTAGTCGCGAAGGAAAAAGGGCGGGGACAATCCCCCTATTTAGTCTGCTTAAGTGCCGATAATCGCTGGTATATCGCCACAACCGCCGATTTGGTTGGGGTGCATGGGTGGTTAGAGATGATTGATTTAACGGTGCTGAACCCACCCCCTGAACTCACACTCAAGCCCGGTCAAACCAGACGGGGTACACCAGACACGGAAGCGATCGCGGCTCAAATTCCCACTGATATAGAACCCATGGTCGCACCTGAAGTTGAAGCACAACAGCATCGAATGGATGCGGTAAAAGCCCAACTCGAAGATCATCTGGTGCGACAATGGGGGAATCCGTCTCAACTGATTAAACGTCATAAACGCCGTTTAGCCCTACAAGAGGAAATCAATGAGCGTCAAACCCTTTACCGGGAAAACCAAGCGATGCACTGGCAAGAATTTCTCAACCTGATCGAAATTTTAAGGACATTTGGTTGTCTGGAAGATGTCAAGCCGACATCATTGGGGCAAGCAGCCGCAGCGATTCGCGGAGATAACGAACTGTGGTTGGGGTTAGCGTTGATGTCTAGTGCGTTTGATCAGTTAGATCCGCACCACTTAGCCGCCTGCGCCTGCGCTTTGGTGACGGAAACCCCGCGTCCCGATAGCTGGACAAATTATCCCCCCTCAGAACCTGTGCTGGAAGCATTAGATAGTTTAAGACAAACTCGCCGTCAGTTGTTTCAAGTCCAACGTCGCTATCAGGTGGCTTTGCCGATTTGGTTAGAACGGGATTTAATTGGGTTAGTTGAGCAATGGGCATTAGGTGTGGAATGGACAGAGCTTTGTGCGGATACCAGTTTAGATGAAGGGGATATTGTGCGATTGTTACGCCGCAGTGTCGATTTTCTATCTCAAATTCCCCATGTGCCATTCTTATCGGATGCCTTAAAACGGAATGCTATTCGAGCCATTCAGTTATTGGATCGCTTCCCCGTTAATGAATTGGGTTAGTAGGGGTTTGGTAACCAAACCCCTTCAAGGTTCTTCAAGGTTCCCAAACCCCTTCAAAGTTTCCAAATCCTTCCAAGATAGCTTATGAAAAAATGGGTGATTGGCATTGCGATCGCGACAACAATCAATACCCTGCTAGGATTACCCAGGGCGTTCGCTCAAACGGTCAACTTAGGGGTGGTAAAAAGTCCGGATAATCAAGCTGATTGGTCAGATATTACCGATCGCTTGCAGTCAACGGGTGTGGATTACTGCGTGGTTGAGTTGAGCCAGGTTGCTCAACGTTCTAATCTGGGAAATACCCAACTCCTATTTTTACCGAATATTGAACGCCTGGAACCCGAACACCTGGCGACTCTACAAGAGTGGATGCGTCAAGGGGGACGGGTCATTGTTAGTGGTTCTGTGGGTATTGCATCCCAACCTGAGGTGCGGAATCGTTTGCGATCGCTCTTAGGTGCCTATTGGGGATTTGGTTTGACTCAGCCGTCTCGATTGGAACGATTATCGATTTCTGCCCCAAGCTGGATACCCGATGCGGGATTAGTGGGAGAGGTGCAAGGGGGTGTGGTGATTCCCGCCAGTTTGAATGCTGAAACGGTGGCTGTGTGGAATCAGTCGGAAAGTCCCCCGGCTGTGGTGACGACGGATCAATCGATTTTTTTGGGCTGGCGCTGGGGAGTGGATGGGGAAGACGCCGCCCAGATGGATGTGGTTTGGCTGCAAGCCGCGCTGAGTCATTATAATGTTACGCCGACGCCTGGAAAGATGCCGAATTCATCCCCACCCAATTGTGCGGCGACTTCTGTACCCGCAATCAGACCGGAGCAAAAACGCCAAGATAACCGCAGCGCAACTAATCCGACTCCTGTTCCCAGCGAAGGCGATCGATTGGTGCTTCCCGCCCAAACTCCAGCGAACAATTGGGGAACCCTTACCGCCAATGAAGTGACGGCGATGAGTCGGGAGTTGGAAAACTTAATTGGTCGGGTGGAAAGTACATTATTAAGGGCTAATGCTCATAATAGTGAGGTTGGTTTGCTCACTCAGGAAAGTGTTGAGTCCTTAGCGGGGATGAGTGCCAAGGAATCGGAACATGGAAATCAACGGCATTCCCATCCAAATCGAACCACGGTTTCGGCGTTGGCGCAAGCGAGAATCGGCTTAGAAAATTTTCTGGGTGCGGTTGAGCAACAAGACTATACGGCGGCGCGACAACAGTGGATTAATGCCCGACGGCTACTCTGGGATAATTATCCGATGGAACGTCAACTTGCCCAACCTGAAATTCGGGCAATTTGGTTGGATCGGGGGACAATTGTCAAGGCAAAGCGTAAACAGGACTTAGTTAAACTCTTCGATAACCTGGCAAAGGCGGGATTTAATACGGTTTTCTTTGAAACTGTTAACGCCAGTTATCCAATTTACCCGAGTCAGGTGGCTCCCGAACAAAACCCTCTGGTGCGCGGCTGGGACCCTCTAGACGCCGCCGTGGAGTTGGCGCATGAACGGGGGATGGAGTTACACGCTTGGGTGTGGATTTTTGCGGCGGCGAATCAACGTCACAATGCGTTATTAAATCAGCCGTTGGATTATCCGGGTCCAGTTTTAGCGGCGCATCCAGATTGGGCGATTTTTGATAAGCAAGGACGCTTGTTTGCGCCGAATACGAGAAAGGCATTTTTTGATCCCGCGAATCCAGAGGTGCGGGAGTATTTAATGGCGCTGCTGGAGGAAATTGCTACCCGCTATGACGTGGATGGGATTCAACTGGATTATATTCGCTATCCGTTTCAAGATCCGCGAGTGAATCAGACGTATGGGTATGGGGTGGCGGCGCGTCAGCAATTTAAGGAACGAACCGGGGTTGATCCGATTGAGGTGTATCCTCGCGATCGCACATTATGGCAGCAATGGACAGAGTTTCGTATCCGTCAAGTGGACAGCTTTGTCGCATCAGTATCAGCGCGTCTGTTGTCGCAACGTCCTGATTTGATTCTATCGGCTGCTGTATTTCCCCTCCCCCCGGCGGAACGTCAGCAACGGTTGCAGCAAAACTGGGAAGAATGGGCAAAGCAGGGATATATTGATCTGGTTGTACCGATGACTTATGCCTTGGATACCGAAGGGTTACACAGTCTCACCCAACCGTTACTCACCGAATCGACATTCAACCAAGCGTTGCTGATTCCAGGGATTCGTTTGTTGAATTTACCCGATGTTGTGGCAGTTGACCAAATCCAACTGCTGCGGGATTTACCTGCCAACGGGTATGCTGTGTTTGCGGTTGAGAATCTTAACGAGAATTTACATCGTATTTTCCAACAGACTCAAGGTCAACCGGAGTCTACCTCAACCGAGCCAATTCCTTACCGTAAGCCATTCCAAGTCGCCATGGATCGATTTGTGGCGCTGCAACGGGAATGGAACTTTTTGGTCACGAATGAGCAACTCGCCATTCATCAAGACGCCTTTACTGAATGGGTGGCTC
This sequence comes from Coleofasciculus sp. E2-BRE-01, assembly GCF_040221695.1. Classification (NCBI taxonomy): domain Bacteria; kingdom Bacillati; phylum Cyanobacteriota; class Cyanophyceae; order Coleofasciculales; family Coleofasciculaceae; genus Coleofasciculus; species Coleofasciculus sp. E2-BRE-01. The sequence continues at coordinate 45,043 of NZ_JAVKEA010000022.1, forward strand.
AAACAGAAAAGCTAAATCAGGCGCTCAATCAACTGGCTAGGGAACCCTCACCGCCGCTTATTCAAACCGCCCAAGCCGCCCTCGCCACGTTCCGATCTCAATTCCCCCAATGGATGCAGCAGCAAGGGATGCGCCACCCTTATCAAGTTCAGGTGTGGGATAATCGGCTGGCAACAATTGAACGGCTATTGAACTATGGTGAACGAACCACTTTACCGGAACATTCGTCAGATGCGATTAAACGTTAATAACTGAAACTAATTGCCGACATTTGGCTTAAGAGCATGGTAGTTTGTGTAAGGTAAACTATTTTGGGCAGTTAAGGCGTTCCCCATGGGTCTAGCAAGAATTAGCATTCAGAATAGTTGTCTACCCTATCAGTCTCAACTGGGGACACAGATTGATTGTTCCCCGACATCAGATCTGGGTAAGATTCCCGATCAAGTCGTTTGCCCAAAGGACATATTATTGAGATAACGGTAAGGGGTTAGGGGATACTCCCAACAATAGGTTGATGGTTCACGCAGTACTTGCTCGTTTACAGTCGAGTTTTTACCTTGATGAAGTGGTATTTACAGCTTAATGTTTTTGTGGGTTTGCTTTCAGTTCTGACGGGAATTGGTATGGCAACCATTGCTTTTGGTGAAACACCGTCGAAGTTGACTGACCCAACCTCAAAGGGGGTGATGGATGGTCAAATCCTGAGTCGAGAAACGTCCGAGATGGGCAGGGTGAAGGGTAAATCGGTCAAGTCTCCCGCTTCACGCCTGAAACCGACTCCGTCTGCGGTGACTAAGCCTCAGTCGTTGAAGGTTAAACCAACACCGTCTACATCAACATCCCGAAAGCCCACGAATCTCAAACCCCAAGCAGTCAAACCGCAACCGCCCAAACCTACCCGTTTGCCGATCGCAACGCTTCATGATTCCGGTGTACACAGGTTTCCCCGTTTAGAACGCTCAAGTATTGTTTTACATCATCATATAGATAGGCTACGGGCGATTCTATTTGATCCCATTGTTGTACCTGGAGATATCCTCAATCCTACCCAGCCTGATCCCACTGTCTTTCAAACGGTTCATGTTTCTCCGTTCCGTCACCAGTTGGCTCATTTTCAGGGTGGAATGGCAGATGTAACTTACCATAGCCATCCCCAAAGACTGGTGATTAAACCTGTCCCCAGTAATCGGGACAACCATCAACTGTCTAGTCTTTCTCTGGATAATTCTCTCACTCCCGATTCCCCAGAGGTAGAGTCAAAACCTGGGAATGTCGAGGAAACCAGGATACAGGTTCTGGATACGAGTAACTTAGAGAGTCACTCTTCACGTCATTCTGAATCAACCACAGATGACCGCCCTGTTCGGGGAACTCAAATTCACCCCACTCGCTTAACAGCGGAAAATCGACAGGCGGCAAGTTTAGCACCGTCTCAGATTCATCCTGCCCGTCTCCAACCGGAAAATCGGCAAGCCGGGAGTCTGCGGGTTTCCCCAATTCAGTCTGTAATTGGGCAGGTTGAACGATTGCCCGCAACTTCACCGGAAACGGTTAACCCTCGGCAACGCCCACAACACTCATCCATTAAAGTAGAGGAACCTAACTCCACTACCAGGATTAACGTCGTTGAGCAACCTTTATCCTCCCCGAACCAGAATCAGTCGCCAATCGTTGCCAGTAGCCATGACATTCGTTTGATTGCGGCGAACACCAAACAGAATGATGACACCTCGCCGGAAGAGAGGCAGATTCAAGTCCAAGAGATTAATGTCACCGGGAGTACGATTTTTGGCGAGGCTGAATTTAACCCGATTATTGAACCAGTGGAAGGAAATACCGTCACTCTGGAAGAACTTAGAAGTGTCGCGGATACGATTTCTCAACTGTATCTGGAACAAGGCTACATTACCTCTAGGGCGGTTCTGGTCGAAGAAACCCTGGATACAGGTGTGGTGGAAATTCGGGTGATTGAAGGGAGTCTGGAAGCCATCCAGGTGGAAGGAACACGACGGCTGAACCCGAGTTACGTGCGATCGCGTGTTCGATTGGGAGCGGATACACCCCTGAATACAGGTGCGTTAGAAGACCAATTGCGCTTGTTACGAGTGAATCCGTTATTTGAAAATGTGGAAGCCTCTTTGAGGGCGGGAACTGGACTAGGACAAAGTATTCTCGTGGTGCGGATATCGGAAGCCGATCCCTTTGAAGGAAGTGTCGGTATTGATAACTATTCCCCTCCCAGTGTGGGGGCTGAACGTTTCACGACGAATGCCCGTTATCTCAATCTAACTGGTATTGGGGATGAAATTTCGGCACAATACAACCGGACAACGGCTGGTGGTGCCTATACCTGGGATTTTAATTATCGTGCGCCAATCAATGCGATGAATGGTACGGTGCAACTGCGAGCATCGTTTAATGAAAATGAAGTGATTCAAGATGAATTGCGAGAGTTCGGGATTCAAGGTGAGTCTGATCTGTATGAAATTAACTATCGCCAACCCTTAATCCGCACACCGCGTCGAGAATTGGCGTTATCTCTAGGATTTACCCATCAAGATGGTCAAACATTTACCGTGTTCGGACCAACACCCTTTGGCATAGGTCCTGATGAAGAGGGTATCAGTCGCACCAGTGTCATTAAGTTTGGGCAAGAGTACACCCTACGTCAAACCTCTGGGGCGTGGGCATTCCGTTCCCTGTTTAGTTTTGGCACAGGTTTATTTGATGCGACAGAAAATTCGGATGTTGATGAGGATTTTCCCGATGGTCAGTTTGTTAGTTGGTTGGCTCAAATCCAGCGGGTACAAATTATCAATCCGGATAACTTTTTAATTATTCAAGCGGATCTCCAGTTAGCCTTTGATAGTTTATTACCCGCCCAACAATTTGTCATTGGTGGCGGTCAATCGGTACGAGGATATCGGCAAAATATCCGGGCGGGAGACAATGGATTTCGCATTTCTGTAGAAGATCGGATGACCTTAGAACGGGATGAATCGGGTATTGCGACTTTTGTTTTAGCCCCGTTTTTCGATGTTGGTTATGTTTGGAATCGAGGGACAAATCCGAATGAATTAGTAGACCAGACATTTATTGCTGGGTTGGGTTTAGGGATATTATGGGAACCCTTACCCAATTTAAACCTGCGGCTGGATTATGGGTTGCCCTTGGTTGATTTAGATGATCGCGGAGAAAATGCTCAGGATGATGGATTTTATTTTAGTGTGAATTACAATTTCTAGGGTAAGTTCATTATGTCTAAATCTCCTATCATTGAACCCGGAAAGTCCTACACTTTCCGTAATTATTTCGAGATGAACTATGAGCCAGATGATATCTTAGCTGAATTTGGCTTTTCTCTCCAACGCATCAGTCTTGACTTACCCCTGTCTAATACGAACTTCGACCAATTAACTGAACTTAAGAATAGCATTCAGCGCCGCTTACCCTATGTTAGCCTTACCAGTGAAGCCGCTCGTCGAGAAATCCTGATTGCGCCCGTTGTTTTAGCGCTCATCGACTACACCCAAGCTCAACTCAGAATTGAGTATTCGATTAACGTCTCCGATCAACTCAAAGGCTCTCTCGACTACTACCTCCATACTCAGTATCATCTTCTAGTCATTGAAGCAAAAAATGCTGACCTCGCCAGAGGTTTTACTCAACTGGCTGTTGAACTCATCGCCCTTGACCAATGGACAACTTCAAACGAACCATTGCTTTATGGTGCTGTCTCAACCGGAGATGTCTGGCAATTTGGGGTACTGAATCGTGAGCAAAAAAAAGTTCAACAAGACCTCAACCTTTATCGGTTACCTGCTGATCTCAATGACATATTTAGTCATCTCGTTGCTATCTTGAATGCCCCATTCCCTACTTGAGGGTGTAATACGTAATGATTACGAACATTCTCACCATGAGATTACTCAAGATTCGTCAGCTTCATCAACAACAAACCAATCTTCATCCAGGGCTTGTTCTAAGGAAATATGAGTATCCTTTGGCAGTGAAAACAGCTTAGAAACCGACTTAATCGCCACAGGATATGCTTTAGCATACATCGCGTCTAGTTCCGGTTTTAAGCTGGGACTGTCTTCTAAACGCTGTTGAATTTGAGCGCGGAAATTGACAATTTCAGCAGCCATAAGATTTCTAGAATACTCTTTCTCGGCTTCCCAATACGATAATTTCAGCAGATGTTCTAATAAACGGGTTAAAAGACTTAATACAGCTCGTCTCTCACTTTTACCCATACTTTCTAATTCTTCTATCAAATTATTCCAATCAACCTGATTAAAATTACGTTCTCGTAATTGGTTAATCGTTTCTTGAATCCATTGATAGTAGTCTGTTTTATATCGCGTTTTTGACATGGTATTCTTCTCCTATCAGTTTATCTAGGGTCTGCTGAATATAGCAGTAGACACATCGATTAGGACTTTCCGAACTGTTGTAGAGACGTTCCGCCAGAACTTATGCCGGAGAGATCCCCGACTTCTTCAAGAAGTCGGGGATCTGATTAATCTCGCGATAAATTGACATCAATGGATGCAATTGGTTGGGTGTGAGATTGAGCTTGGATCACCGAAGAGTGCAACATGGACGTATTCGTCACTGAATTATTGGCGAGAGTAAATAGGGGATTAGATAAAATTCCCGCCAGAGAAGTGACAATCACCGAAAGGACTAAACCCACTTGTAAAGGACGCATTCCGGGTAAATTCCAGCGGATTTCCGGATAATTTTTCACCGCGTCGGACATTTCTTGGGGTTCTTTAACCACCATCATTTTGATGACACGGATGTAGTAGTAAATGGAAACCACCGTGGTGATTAGACCGAGCAAAACTAAGCCATACAATCCGGCTTGCCAACCTGCCCAAAACAGGTAAATTTTACCGAAGAATCCCGCTAAAGGTGGAATTCCGCCTAAGGACAGTAAACAAATACTGAGTCCCAATGTCAGCAGGGGATCTTTCTGATACAATCCCGCATATTCGCTGATTTGATCCGTACCGGTTCGCAGGGTAAACAGAATCACACAAGCAAAACCACCTAGGTTCATGAATAAATAAACCAGCAGATAGAAAATCATACTGGCGTAGCCTGCATCCGTTCCCGCGATTAAACCAATCATGACAAAGCCAGCTTGGGCAATGGATGAATAGGCAAGTAGGCGTTTCATACTGGTTTGGGTAAGGGCGACTACATTCCCTAATACCAGACTTAAGATAGCCAGGGCGGTGAAGACAAAGTGCCATTGTTCGCTAACCAGGGGAAACGCGGTTACCAGTAAGCGAATGGCGAGGGCGAAGCCTGCGGCTTTAGACCCGACAGACAAGAAGGCGACAACGGGAGTTGGAGAACCTTCGTATACGTCAGGAGTCCACTGGTGGAAAGGAACCGCAGAAATTTTAAAGGCAATTCCCGCGATCGCAAACACCAAAGCAATTAAAATACCCAAGGATGGGGTCGATTCTAAACTAGCGATACCTGTCGCGATCGCGTTTAAGGTAGTTTCGCCGCCAGACAAGCCGTACAGCAGCGACACGCCATAGAGAAACACCGCCGAACTCGATGCACCAATCAGCAGGTATTTCAGCGCCGCTTCATTGGAACGGGGATCACGCTTCATGTATCCCGTCAACAGGTACGACGAAATACTTAGGGTTTCCAGAGAAATAAAGATGGTAACCAGTTCATTCGCACCACTGAGGCACATCGCCCCCAAGGTAGCGGTGAGTAAAATGGCAATAAACTCAGCTAACGAGGTGCCAGACTGCTGCACATAGCGAATCGACAGCAAAATAGTTACCGCCGTCGATAGGGCGATGATACCGCGAAAGACGATACTCATGGCATCCCCATTAAACCCGCCAAAGAAAGCCAGGGGTTGGGCAACATCCCAGCGATAGTACAGGGCGACTATGGAAACCAGTAGTCCACCAATAGCGACGTAAGGCAGGGTATTAGCAGAACGTTTACCCGCAATCAGATCAATTCCTAAAACCAGTAACAGGGTAATCACGACGATTCCCTCTGGCAGAATCAGCCCAGCGTTAAGTTGGGCAACAAGAGTAGCAAAATCCATTATGGTCTATGGTTAGGGTCGTATCCAGAGAGTAACGTTCTGATCATATCGGTGATTGGTACAGATTGTAGAGGCGTTCCGCCAAAACACCTCTATATACAATAGCAAAAGGCTCCAGGGCAGAAGGGGTAGGGGGTTAGGGATCGCTCTTTGTGAGAAATGCGGGGTATAACTTTGTCTAATTCAGAACACCAATGTTTAGGCTTGAGATTTTATAACTGCGTATGACTACATTTTTATTTTGGAACATTAGAAAAAAGCCTTTGCTGGATGAACTTGTATGTCTTTGCCAGGAAAATGACGTTGACATTTTGATTTTAGCGGAGAAACCAGATATACCAGATACAGAAGTGCAACTAGCCTTGAATAAGGGAATAGATAATCAATATCTTGCACTCTATAATTCTACCTCCCGCTTATCATTCTTCTTTCGATATCCGGCTGAATCAATTAAAAAGGTAGGACATACTAGAACGTTAGTCATAGGATAAATCAAAATGACTAAGACCAAAGACCTATGGGGTGACTTGCCAAGTGCTGAAACGATACGGACTCCCTATACCATCTTAAAAGAGCAAGCTTCTATCCTGACTGAAAAAACGAATAGCTTGCTTATTGGTGAAGTAAAATCAAGTCCACAAATTGAGTATCCAGACAGAAGAGAGTATCCAGGCAGAAGAGAAGTATTGGTTGATCCAGATAGCCAACAAACTCAATTTTTTGTTTCCTATCTGCGAATTAAAATCCCTTCACTGAATAACTACACTTACTCAGTTCTCCAGATACAGTACCCACTTCCTGATCTTTATCCTGTATGGGTGACAAGTTTTGCTGCTGCTGAAGATAGAGAGTGTGAGTGTAAAACCGAAGCAGAATATGAAAATGCTCTAGGCAATATATTGTCTTCTTCAGACGTTAAGCGGGTTATTTCTGGTCTACTCGCCCAAGTTCATGCATGAATTAACTCGATGAGTTGATCGCAAATTTTCGGAGTCAGTTTTTCCTGATCATTGAATGTTTTTTCCAGCTTTTCCAGCTTCCCTTAATCGAAAAGTATTGGAATCTACCCTTTAACACCACTCCCACTATCATTAGGTACAATATGCCGCTGCATGAGGATAAAAAATAGCAGAACCGGAGCAATAGAAATGACTGAGCCTGCGGCAATTAAACGCCAATCGAGGGAAAAGGTTCCGGCTAACCTAGCCACGCCTAACGGTAAGGTATAATATTCGGGTCGATCCAGAACAATTAGGGGCCACAGAAAGTCACTCCATGAGCCAATAAAGACAAAGATAGCCAACGTGACTAACGCCGGACGAACGGCTGGAATCATCACATGCCACCACAATCCTAACTCCGAACAGCCATCCATCCTAGCCGCTTCTTCAAGTTCTTTGGGAACGCCTTGAAAGGCTTGGCGTAATAAGAAAATGCCAAAGGCTGAGGCTAAACTGGGGAAAATAATACCTAAATAACTATTCCGTAAGCCAAGCTGCACCATCAAAATGTAGAGGGGAATCATCACGATTTGGAAGGGAATCATAATCGTGGAAACGATAATCGCGAAAATGATATCGCGTCCCCGAAAATTGAGTCTGGCTAAGGGATAAGCCGCGAGGGAACAAAAGAGAAGATTGAAGGTAACAGTGAGAATGGCAACAATACAGCTATTCCAAATATATTGACCAAAGGGATTGGTTTGCCAGACTTTACTATAGTTCTCAATCGTCGGTTGACTCGGAAGCAGTTGAGGTGGAAACGCAAAGATATTCTCTGTGGAAGACTTCAATGAGGTGCTAATTAACCAGAAGAGAGGAAACAGCATCACCAACGCGATCGCACTTAAAAGGATATACGTCCACAACCTTTGCCAAATCTGTTTTCCCGGCGTTTTACTCATCGCATTTTTTGCTGTAGGGGGACAACACTGAATCTTCAAGGCGGTGCGTTACGCTTTGCTAACGCACCCTACCAAAAATCGTTATCCCCGTTTCCGTACAAACCCCATTTAACGGTTGATCCCACCCATCGATAGGGAGTTGGGGCAAGAACGCAAAATCAAAGATAATTCCTATGGTAGGCTTAGATATCCATTCCGCCGAACTCAACAGGCGATCGTAAAATCCGCCCCCATAGCCTAAACGATAGCCTTGGCGATCGCACGCCACCGCCGGAACTAAGATTAAATCTACGTCATCAGGTTCTAAGGTGGGGGAATTGGCATGGGGTTCAAAAATGCCATAAGCCCCTGTTTGCAGGGCTTCTCCACACTTCCAGCGATGCCAGAGCAGGGATTTACCGACACATCGAGGGAACCCCCAACAGTGTTGGGTATCGGTAAACAGGGGATGAAGATCCGGTTCTTGGCGAAAACTAAAATAAGCCAGGATCGTTTTTGCCTGAGTGAATAGGGGTGAAGACTGAAGCTGGGTACAGACGCGATCGCTCTTTTCTCGCCAGTCTTCTTTTGTCATGGCTTGTCGCTGTTTCAGCAGTCGCCGCCGTAATTCTTTTTTAGTCATTTCTGAGAGATTGTCAGTAGCCAATTATAATTCCTTCCCCTCCAATACGGCGGCGACGCGCAATATCATGGCTTCATGATCAGGAGCAGCAATAATTTGCACACCTAAGGGTAGAGAACTAGACGACTTGACAGGAACCGATAAAACAGGTAATCCAATAAAAGATAACGGTTGGGTAAACAGTCCCAAATTCGGGCGCACTAATATCTCTTCTCTCCCAATTACCATTGTTTCTTGATCGATGCGGGGGGCGACACAAGGCGTCGTTGGTGCGAGAATAATATCTACTGTCTGAAAAAGTTCCTGCACCCTTTGGCGATACCATTGGCGAAACCGTTGCGCCTGGATGTACCACGAGGCGGGAATTAAAGCCCCGGCTAAAAACCGATCGCGCGTGGCTCTGTCAAAATCTTGGGGGCGCGATCGCAAGTTGGCAAAATGTAAGTTAGCGCCTTCTGTCGCTGTAATAATATAAGCCGCTGCTCTTGCCCGATGCGCTTCCGGTATCCTAACCGTAGCTGTAACATTCAGCGCCTGGGCGACTTTAGCAACAGCATCTAAGGCGTCTGGGGTAGCGCCTTGATCAAAATACTCTCCCGCTACCGCCATCCGTAATCCCTCGATTCCCTGTTCTAGTTGCGGTAAACAAGGTTCTGGGGGGCGTTGCGTACAGACGGGATCACGTTGATCATGTCCCTGAAGAATATCAAACGCGGTAGCAATATCCCGTACTGATCGAGCAAACGGACCAATATGATCTAAACTACTGGAAAATAAAATCGCCCCCGCCCTGGATAAACGCCCGTAAGTGGGTTTTAAGCCAAAAACCCCGCACAACGAAGCCGGAACTCGGATTGAACCATTGGTATCGGAACCCAAGGTAAGGGGAACTAATCCGGCTGCAACTGAAGCGGCGGAACCCCCCGATGATCCCCCAGAAACGCGAGTCGGATCATGAGGGTTTGGTGTTGCCCCATAATGGCTATTTACAGTAACAAACCCATAAGCATATTCATCCATATTTAACGCCCCCACCAGCACCGCCCCCGCTTGCCTTAATCGGGTAACGGCGGTAGCATCTTGGTTCGCTGGGGGATTTTCGGCATTAATTTTCGATCCCGCTAGGGTGGTTAATCCCGCAATATCAAATAAATTCTTCACCGCAAACGGAACCCCCGCCAAGACACCCGGAAATTCCCCTCGGCTAATCGCCTGATCCACCCGTTCCGCCTCGGCTATTGCTGTATCAGCGGTAACGGCGGTAAAACAATTTAAGCTAGGATTACGGGCATCAACCTGCGCCAAACAATCCCGCGCGATCGCACTGGCGGTTATTTCACCCTGATAAACCGCCGTAGCTATTCCCACAGCGTCGGCTTGTCTCCAATTAAAAGTCATGGTTCAAAGACTGGTGCGGCTTCTATATTATCCGGTAACGGAAACTCATTCACCAATTGTGCGATCGCGGCAATTCGAGTAATGTTATCAACGACACCAGGACGGTATTCTGGGTCAATCGGCAAGTCAATCAATTCTGCCATGCGATCGACATATTCACCAAAATCAACGGTTTCTTTAGTCATAGCTTCATCAGTGTTGATTTTCTCTTCCCTCTTCCCTCTTCCCTAACCAATGACGAATGACAAATGACAAATGACAAATGACAAATCAAATAACAAACGCTTCCTTAGAATAATTATTCCACGTTTGGTGACATCGTTCAGCAATAAACGGTTGAACTCGGAACTTCGGCGGATTCCCATCTAGAACATCAATTCGTAAAAATGAATAGAGTCTCTGCTTTTTAGAACCATGACCATGGCGTCCCGCATAAAAGTGCGATCGCGCCACCAAACGGGAGGGATTCCCATCAATAAACCCAACGGATTCCGTAATCTCTGACCCTTCTTTCCGTTGACGGCGTAAACTATGACCACTCCCACCGCAGATAATCCAAGGAATATGAGAATCGGCATGTCCAGTATCCACCGTTTCTAGATATTCTAAACAATGGGCATGACCCGTTAACACCAAATCCACCAAAGGACGCCCCTGGGCTAAATCACCCACCTCCGTCGCCACAGCATCCAAAACTTGGCGCAGGCGGCGACGAACTGCCGAGGTTTGTGCCTGTTGCCATTTCGTGGCTTCAGTCACATAAGGGGGATGATGTAGATAAATCACTCGTCCTCTTACCTCGTCGGTATGCCAAGACTGGATTAGCTTTTGTCGCAGCCAGTCTAATTGTTCAAAGTCAATCGTGGTTTCTTCATTTGATGCCAATTGTTTATTAATATCCAGGCTTAGTTCATCAATTTGCTCTAATTTCACATTCAAATCATCAAGCTGTTCCGCCTCTTCCGGGTTATCCGCATCCAAAGTATTGGAGGTTTCCATAAGTTGCTGTTTTTCGGCTTCTAATTCATCTCGTCGCTGTTCTAAAAGATGGCGAAAGGCTTTTCCTTCTGGAGTGTCGGGAATCGGTGCGGGGGCATTAAAGGTATTGGAATCGAGGGCGAAAAAGTCAATTCCACCACTACGGAACGTATAATAACGGTTAGGTAAGCGGGTAAATTCTCCGGGTTGATAGCGCAAGCAACGTCCTGTATCCGTCTTCGCGGTATAGTGGTGATCTAAATGATTTTCTAACTGTCCCCACTGCTTCAATGGCTTCAGATAGTCTAAGAATGCTTTAGTATAAGCTTTGCCCTTATGCGATCCGTGCCAACCGACATTCAAATCCAGTTTAGTCTTTAACAGATGGCGCAGGGGCCAAGTTACCTGTGCCATAAAGCCATAGACTAAGGGCAAATCGTAGTAATCGTGATTTCCAGGGATGGTGAGGAAGGGAAGATTAAACACCATTTGGTCATAAGCAATTTTATGGTGAGAGTCGCCATTGACTAAGAACTCACGGTAGGGTTTGATAAAGTTTTGGGGATAATATTCACTCGAACCTACCTGATATACTACGTCCCCGGTATGCAATACAAAGCGGCAGTCATCGCGGTGATTTAGCATCATTTCCACAATTTTGCGTTGCGGATCATGTTGTTTGTGAGACCCAAAGCCTGTATCACCGACGACTAAAAAGGAGAACTCTGGATGATCGGGTTTGTCATCGTCTAATACCAGCCGAGTTTGATCAATATCCCGTTCAACGATTAATGGATCTTGCCAGCGAACTCGCTGCTTCATCTGCTGGATTTTTTCGGCAATAGGAGGATCGGACACAAATTGCATAATGGTTCACTGCCAAAGGTTTGCGTTTTGAGATTATCGTCCGATATTGAGAATTATCATCTATCCTAATGTGGGGATCTGAACAAACGAGACTCTAGCGAGGAAAACACTTGCGTAGCATGATTTGACCGACCAAACCATTTTCCTTTGGGGACGCGAAATGGACAACCTCAATCACCGTGAAGCAGGGTCCGACATCGTGCAGCATCCCTTCAGCAAACGAAATCAACTCGCCGCAGCAAGGTAGACGAGATAATTCCACCCGTTCCCCGTTTAAGTCTTCCAACTCCGGTGAATAGTCTTTATGGGATGTTCGCGGGGCGTTCTCGAACATCATTTGTACTTTAACCAATTCCATGGGTAACACACTCCTGATTCAACGCCTATATAGAGTACTGGAGTTTCGACTAAATCCCAAACCCAACCCCACACCCTCTCAATTTTCCCAGGAATTATCCTCAATGGGAGGGATTCAGCCATCAAATTAGGCAGGTTATATGGAAATATAGTCTATACCTGATATTTTTATCAGCTTAAAGAATTAAACTGGTCACTATAACAAAAAATATTGTCTCGTCTATTTTGGAGATCGTGATGAACATGATACACAACAAGCTAGTCGCCACAACGTTAGCGGCTGGAGCCTCTGTCTTGAGTTTTGGTCTGTTATCTCAACCTGCTGCGGCGATTGATTTAACATTTGTAGGCGAGGGTGATGCTGTCCCCGAAGGCTGGACTAACTTGAACTGGACGGTGGAAGGGAGAGCAGGAGCCAAAGGCAATGCTGACTGGGAGTTTTCTACCAAAGAAGATGATGTCCATAAAACGGTTGAGCAATTGCACTGGAATTGGCAGAATGGTCAAGAGGTGCCATGGCTTTTAAATTGGGATGGGAATACCGTTTCCTTTACCCTAGGTGGGCAAACCATTGCGTTCTACCAAGATAATCCACCCGCGAAGTCGTTAGATGGGTTTTACCTCTGGACACGAGCGACAACGAAATCGGGTACAGTCGATCCCGGTACGGAAATTTTGCTGAGCGTCAACGCTGTTAACGGAGTCGCCGTCGATCCAGTATTCAGTTCTGCTATTGCACCCCTAGGTGAGGGGAACACGGATATCACAAAGAACTATTTTGGCAGTGATACCTCAATTACATCGCTTTCGGGTATTGCCAATATGAGTTGGCTAGAGGGTTCTGCGAATCCTAACCTAGAGTTTGCTCGTTCGCGAGTTGGCTTAAAAATTGAAGGATTTTCTTATGCTTCAGTACCGGAACCCGGTACAGTTGCAGGACTCGTCGCCATTGGCATGTTCGGTGTCAGTTCGGTGCTACGGCGTAAAAAAGCTTAGAATCAATGGCACTGAAAAGCGTGCATTTTGGGATTGCCGAAACCTTAATATACCTTAGGGTGGGTTGAGCGAAGTCGAAACCCACCAGCCTTAACAAGCGTGCCATTAAGTAGGGGCTTGGCAACCAAGCCTCTAGTTGAAACCATTGCCCATGACACACCGAGCGTGTTACCGAGCGTGTTACTGAGCGAAGCCGAAGTAAGCCGAGGTAAGCCGAGGTGTTGCCTATTCCCTATTGCCTCTCCCCACCACAAGACTTATTCAGCAGCCCTATGTAACGGTTTCATCGGATCGCCCCGACAAGCCCTCAGATGGGTTTTGGACTTAAGCCAACGAGTGCGGCTTTTTTTTATGCTGGAAACAGGAATAATTAAAAAACTATGAATATGACCAGTCATAATCAGCCATCTGTAAAAATTGCCGTCGTTGGTGATGTTCACGATCAGTGGGAAGCCCAAGACGCGATCGCACTCCAAAAATTGGGTGTTGACTTGGTGCTGTTTGTCGGAGATTTTGGCAACGAGTCTGTGGGGGTGGTGCAGCGAGTTGCTTCTGTTGATCTGCCGAAAGCGGTAATTCTGGGAAATCATGACGCTTGGTATACTGCATCGGCTTGGGGACGGAAAAAATGTCCATACAACCGTCAACAGGAAAATTGGTTACACGATCAGTTAGAGGCGTTGGGAGATGCCCATGTAGGCTACGGATATCTGGACTTTCCTGAACTTCAACTTTCAGTCGTCGGGGGGCGTCCGTTTAGTTGGGGCGGATCAGCTTGGAAAAATCAAGACTTCTATCGGGATTGGTATGGGGTCAACAGTTTTGAGGAGTCCGTTGAACGAATTGTCGCCGCCGCCCAAGCCACAGACTACAACAGGATTCTGTTTTTAGGTCACAATGGACCAACAGGGTTAGGCGAGGAAGCCGAATCGCCTTGTGGCAGGGACTGGCATCCCTTGGGCGGCGATCATGGAGACCCAGATTTTGAAACCGCGATCGCGCAAGTTCAGGCACTAGGAAAACAGATTCCCTTGGTCACATTCGGTCACATGCATCACCGATTACGCCACACAACTAAGCAATTGCGAACGATTGTCACAACCCGTTCAGAGGGAACCGTGTATCTGAATTCAGCCAGTGTACCCCGAATTGTGCAAACGGAAACAGACCGACTGCGGAATTTTTCGCTGGTGTCTCTGGAAGCGGGTGGGGTTGCTTCAATTTCTCTGGTTTGGGTGGGAAATGACTATTCTGTCGTACTCGAAGAGTTTCTCTATCGGCGTCCTCAACCCGTTAGCGGACAATTTGTTTCCAGACACTCGCCATGAACGCTCAGGCTTGGTATTATAGATAAGCCTGGAGAGGTGGCAGAGTGGTCGAATGCGCTCGACTTGAAATCGAGTGACCCAAAAGGTCCGTGGGTTCGAATCCCACCCTCTCCGTTCCGGTTGGGGAAGCTGGGGGAGCTGGGGGAGCTGGGGGAGCTGGGGGAGCTGGGGGAGCTGGGGGAGCTGGGGAAGCTGGGGAAGCTGGGAGAGCCGAAATTAAATTAGAATTCTCGACGATTCGTTTTGATTCCTATCTCCTGTCTCACCTTAACCACGTCAAATTCCTAAAATTCCTACATAACTGATACGGCTACCAACCCAAGCTGGGACAAATTTGTTCCCTGTTCCCTGTTCCCTTTCCTAACCAAAATGTCCCGCTTTAGACCGATAACCCTGATACTGATGACTTATAACCTATGCAGGTAGAGTTTCGCGAGTATAACCCATTCGATTTGTGGATCTGGCTAGAGTTTGCCACTGTTCCTTCCCCCATGGAAAAAGATTATATTGAAGAGTTATTCAATTCCTGGTTTTACCTGGGGAAATTGGGCGGATTTGATGCGGAGAACCTGCAAGTGCAGGAAACAGGTGTGGATATTAGCTATATGGACTATGATGACCGAGAGACAGATAGCACCCTCATGGCGCTGATGCATAATCAAGGAGACTTTGATTATCAGGGAACCTGGGGACGCTGCTGGTTTGACTTAGGCACATCCGATGCGATCTCACTCGATGTTCTGATCAATGCCCTGAAGCAACTGTCTAAAGAATATGTTCACATCGAACGAGTCATCATCGGCGGTGAAAATGAAGATTGGCCCACAAAAAGCCGCCAAGAGTCTTTATTTTACGAATCTCAGGATAACGGACGAGTGAATTAAAACGTATTAGGTAGGGACGGGTTTTACCGATAATTTGACTAAACCCGCCTCCTCATTCAGATAATGTCCGGCAAATCAGCCCTAATAAAAAAGCCCAAAAGCCTTGCTGTTACAGCATTTTTTGTTATTAGGGTCAATTAACCGGACTTGATATCAAACCTTAAACGCCAAACGTCAACACATTCCTCCTTGTCTCCCTGCACTGGGGCTTGTTTCACCGAAACATGCTGCTGACTGAACTGTCTTCATGAATGCGCCAGATGGTTTCTCCCAACAAGTTAGCGACTGAAAGCACGGTAAGCTGCTCAAAGTAATTCTCTTGAGCAACTGGAATTGTATTGGTGACAATCACTTCTTCAAAGATTCCACTGGAGAGGCGTTCAATCGCAGGTGGCGAAAAGACGGCATGAGTCGCACAAGCATACACTTGTCTAGCTCCCTCTTGACGCAGAATCTTGGCACCCGCAGCAATCGTCCCCGCCGTGTCAATCATATCGTCTACCAAAACAGCCGTTTTGCCCTTGACATCTCCAATCACATTCATAACCTCTGCCACATTATGGGCTTGTCGTCGCTTGTCAATAATGGCTAAGGGCGCATCATCCAGCTTTTTGGCAAAAGCCCTGGCTCTAGCTACGCCACCCACGTCGGGGGAAACAACCACCAGATCAGGGAGTTGCTTGCTCGCCAGATAGTCCAACGTTACTGGAGAACCGTAGACATGATCGAAGGGAATATCGAAATACCCTTGGATTTGGGCAGAGTGTAAATCCATCGCTAATACCCGATTCGCGCCCGCCTCAGTAATCAAATTTGCCACTAACTTAGCGGTAATTGACTCTCGTCCGGCGGTTTTGCGATCGGCTCTGGCATAACCGTAGTATGGAATAACAGCAGTAATCTGCCGTGCCGATGCTCGCCGACAGGCGTCGATCATAATCAGCAATTCCATCAGGTTATCGTTTACCGGATGGCAACTCGGCTGAATTAGGTAAACGTCGCACCCACGAATGGATTCTTGAATTTGAATGTATAACTCGCCATCGGCAAATCGTTTGCGAACCATTGGTCCAATGTCCATGCCCAAATAGCGAGCAACTTCTTGTGCTAGTGGAACATTAGCAGACCCAGAAAACAGTCGAAGACGATTATTATCCGCGATTAGCGGCAGCGTAGGCTGAAGCGTTAACGTTGCAGAACGGCTCACAGCAGACCCTCGAAGCTCATTTCAAGGCAATCTTAACATTTGCTGTTGTCTATGGTTCTAGTATTTCTCATAAATTGACAAATCGGGCAATCTTGATCCTTGCCCACCAGCCCAGATATACCAGGAATTTTAGATGTGATGCTTAAGGATGCTGCCTCAGTTGTTCATTATTATCCAATTGACCCAATAGTTTTCCCATTGAATTGACTAAAATATCCAATTATTAATCAAACTCATACAAGTAGAACAAATAATTAACATTTTTTAAGGAAAAGCGAATCTCAAAGTAATAAATCAGTCAAAAGACAGAGGTTAAACAAACCAACTGAACGAAGGACTTGAACATAATTTTTTTTGAAGAAGTCAAGAAATGTAAATCTGACTGATTTCCTTCAGATTGAGTAATATCCAAAACCTGTCATGGCTTCTGCTACCATCTAGCTAATTGAGGGACGTCTCAGGAGCCACAGATAAAATAAATGTAATAAATGCCGGGATGTGACCATCTTCTCATAAAATTTAGACTTGTAGACTAGGAACTCACTATCCTTCCTGCCTGTTTTCCCCTAAACTCCAATTCACAAGCTCATGGAACAACCGATCGCCTCTGGAACTATTCTGCAAGCCCGTTACCACTTGATCCGAGTTCTGGGTCAAGGGGGATTCGGTCGAACTTACCTGGCGGAAGACCTGAATCGGTTTAAAGAACTTTGTGTGCTCAAAGAATTAATTCCGCCTCAGGCAGAAGCCTATACCTTGGAGAAGTCCAAAGAACTCTTCCAACGGGAGGCAACCACCCTCTATCAAATCAAACACCCGCAAGTCCCCGAATTTCGAGCCACATTTGAGCAGGATGGGCGGTTGTTCTTGGCACAAGACTACGTTGAGGGAAAAACCTATCGCGAGTTACTCAATGAGCGCCTAGAACAGCTAGCTGGCAATTCTACATCCGGCACGGAAGCCGTAGGGATTCCCACACCGCCTCAAAATACACCCATGGGGAACCCCGTCTTCTCCGAAGCCGAAGTTAAACAGCTACTCCAGCAATTATTGCCCGTATTAGAACATATTCACACTAAGGGGATCATCCACCGCGATATTACTCCCGATAATATTATTCTGCGCCAGGGCGACCAACTCCCGGTATTAATTGATTTTGGTGTGGTCAAAGAACTCGCTACCCGTTTGCAGTCGCCGGATATGGCAACCCCAGCCACGACAGTTGGCAAACTGGGTTATGCTCCCAGCGAACAAATTCAAACCGGAAAATCCTATCCCAGTAGTGACCTCTATTCCCTAGCCGTTACTGCCGTGGTGCTACTGACAGGCAAAGAACCCAGGGAGTTACTGGATAATACCCAGTTAACCTGGAACTGGCAACGGTGGGTGACGGTGAGTGATGAATTTGCCCAGATTCTGAACCGGATGCTAAGTTACAGACCGGGCGATCGCTATCCATCTGCAACAGATGTATTACAAGCGCTGCAATCTCCAGCCCCTCCAGCCGCCTCTACGCCAGAACCAGACGCCAACGTCTCAGGGATGGCAACCGTAGCCGTAGGACGACGTCCGGAACCGCAGACACCACCCGCGAGACCACCCGCGCAATCAGAACCTGTGATTCCTGAACCCAGTAACGACTCGATTTGGGAAAAGCCTGGGATGGTTGTGGCAATTGGTGCAGTACTTGCCGTGATTGCAGGGTTGGGTTCTTGGGCAATTGCGAATCGACTAAGACAGGAACCGACTCCCCCAGAAACAATTGTGGAGTCTCCGTCTCCTTTGCCCACGGAAACTGAATCTCCCTCACCTTCACCTAGTCCCACCGAACCACTAGTCTATAGTCAGACTCTGGCGCTGTCTCCCGATAGAGAACTGTCTATCGAGAGATCATTACAGCCAAATACTATTGTTAACTACCAGATTCAGGCGGAACAAGACCAGACGTTGGAGGCGTTTATTCCGACGGAAGGGGTATATATGACCGTCCTCGGACCCGATAATCAACCAGTGAGCGATCGCGCCACACGGGTGCAGCAATGGCGAGGTCAACTTCCCTATACCGGAGAATACACGATTCAATTAAGTTTAATTCCGGAACTTCCAGAAACTGAGTACCAACTCAATTTAGACTTAACGGAAGCCCCCGAACCCACACCTTCGCCAACGGAAAGTCCATCTCCGTCTCCATCTCCATCTCCATCCCCATCTCCATCTCCTTCTCCATCCCCCTCCCCCTCTCCCTCTCCCACTTACGAAACCGAACGACTGATCATTCCTGAAGGAGAACAGGCAATTCAGTTTCAAGGTCAAACCTCACCGCAACGGATAAAACGGTATCGCGTCAACGTGGAATCCAATCAGCAACTAGCGGTAGAAGTTATTCAAGATGATGTCACCTTAAATATCCGCAATCCTAATGGTCAGTTAATTGAAGATGCCTCAAACATCAACTTTTGGCAGGCACAATTGCCTCAAGGGGGCAACTATATCATTGATGTGATTGCCCAAAGACCAACCACTTTCACTTTGGGTGTCAGTCTCACCAACCCTTAGATACAACTCAAACCAATGACCAATGACCAATGACCAATGACCAATGACCAATGACCAATGACCAATGACCAATGACCAATGACCAATGACCAATGACCAATGACCAATGACCAATGACCAATGACCAATGACCCAAACATTACTAATTACGGGTACAAATACCGATGCGGGTAAAACGGTATTAACCACGGCTCTCGCCGCTTATTGGCAAACCTATTATCCGCAAAAACGTCTGGGAATTTTTAAGCCGATGCAAACGGGAACCGGGGATTGGGAACATTATCACCAGCAATTCAACCTGGATCAAACCCCTCAAGAGATTGCCCCGTTGCAATTTAGCCACCCTGTCGCCCCACCAGTCGCGGCGGAACGGGAAGGACGATCGATAGAATTAAAAGGAGTCTGGCAGGCATTGAATCGCCTCCAGCAGCAACGGGATGTTGTTTTAGTAGAAGGACTAGGGGGACTGGGTTCACCTGTAACCCATGAGTTAACCGTGGCGGATATCGCCAGAGATTGGAAATTACCAAGTGTCATTGTGGTGCCTGTGGCGCTGGGCGCGATCGCACAAACCGTAGCAACTGTCGCCTTAGCGCGTCAGTCGGGCGTTCACCTTAAAGGAATTGTCCTCAATTGTGTTCAGCCTCGTTCAGCACAAGAGATTGCTGATTGGACTCCCATTGAGTTGATTCAGTCACTGACACAGGTTGCCATTTTAGGCATCCTGCCCCACGTAGCTGATCCCACTGATCTGAGCAAACTGGCTCAAGTGGCATCTGAGTTAGACATAGAGCAATTGTTCTAATGTAACGGAAAATCCTGGTGTTGTTTTAAGAATTAAATCAAATCGGTTGAAATAGCTGAATTTCTGTAACAGGTATATCAACATCATGGCGAATATCAAGGAAAATTAGAAAACTACCGCTTATTTTTTTCCAGGTAATCACCCATTCCCCATAATTCCTTGGGTCATCTACGTGACGTATTCTCTTGATCAATCCCCGATCAAGTAGCTTGACATTTAAGAATTTAAGCCATCCTAGTCCACACCAGGGCTAATGACTCATCACAAATGACTAATAACAAATAACAAATGAAAAATGATAACCTTAACGTCTGCGATTGACCGCTATCCGCTAACGGTTACACCAGACACCTGTCTGAGTGATGTCATCGCGCTCCTAAATCTAAGAACCCACACCTGTCCATTCCCCGATGGGACAGGATTGTTGGGTTCAAGTCATGGTAAGGGAATGGGTGGGAACTGTGTCTTAGTCATACAAGACGAGCAGTTAGTGGGAATGCTAACGTCGCGGGATTTGGTTCAAATTGTCGCAGCGGAAAGCACATTAGAAAATCTTCATGTTGCTGAAGTGATGACTCAGCAAGTGATTACGCTGAAGCAATCCGAGTTGCGGGATGGTTTCAAAATGCTGAATTTATTCGAGTGCCATGATATTCGTCACTTACCCATTGTCAATGATGAAAATCAATTGGTAGGAGTTATCACACTTGAGAGTCTGCATCACCTTCTGCCATCAACTGAATTGTTGAAAAGCCGTCGAGTAGCAGAATTGATCACACGGGAAGTTGTTGACGTTTCCCCCACAACCTCTGTGCTAACTGTAGCGCAACGAATGGCAGAGGATAGAGTTAATTATGTAGTCATTGCAGAACAACAGGAAAACAGCATTTATGAGCGGATAGTGTCATCAAATCCAGTCGATTCAAGACCATTTTTATTCCCCATCGGTATCATTACTGAACGAGATATTGTCCAATTTCAGGCATTGGAACTCGATTTCAACTTGCCAGCTTATACACTGATGAGTTTTCCCCTATTGTGTGTGAATCCAGAAGAGTCGTTATGGACAGCTCATCAGAAAATGCAGCAGTGGCGAGTACAGCAATTAGGAGTCTGTAGTCATCAAGGAGAACTGTTGGGTATGGTGACTCAAACCAGTATTCTACAAACCCTTGACCCAGCCCAGTTGTATGGCGTTATTCAAGACTTGCAGCAGCAACTGCATCAACAGCGTCAAATCATTTCCTCACTCCACGCTGAAAATCGGCATCTGCGACAAAATAGCGATGAGGGAGATAGGGAAGCTGGGGGAGCTGGGGAAGCAGGGGGAGCTGGGGGAGCTGGGGAAGCTGGGGGAGCTGGGGGAGCAGAGGGAGCTGGGGAAGCTGGGGAAGCTGGGGAAGCTGGGGGAGCTGGGAAAATTTGGGATCAAGTGACCCCCATGGAACTGAGGGAGTGCCAACAAACGCAAGGGATTCTGCAAACTTTAAACCGTATTCTCAAAACCCTTAGTGAATCCCACCGAATATTGATGAGTGCCACCCAGGAATCTGAGTTATTCCAGAAGATTTGTTGTCTGATTGTGGAGGTAGGGGCGTATCGGGGTGCTTGGGTTGGCTTGACAACTGACGATACGTGCCAAAGAGTACAACCTGTAGCTGGGTTTGAAGCGTTAAAGAATGCAGAAGGCTCTTTGAAGGCAGAAGACAGAAAAGATCAGAAGGAAGAGTATGAACTAAATAATTCTGAGAATAAGCAGTATCTAGAACGATTTGTTATGCCTGAGTTTAACCCATTCTCAGGTGAATCTCCTGTTGATAGCGTTTTGCAAACTGGACAACCGATAGTTTGTCGTCATATTCAGACTGATCCAAAGTTTACACCCTGGCGATCGCACGCCTTACAACAAGGGTATGGAGCGTTGATTATTCTACCATTACAGGTTAAAGATCAACCATTAGGTGTGTTAACTATCTATGCCGTGAACTCCGGCTCATTTGTACCAGAAGAGGTGCAGTTATTGAAAGAATTAGCTAATGATTTAGCCTCTGGTATTGAGGGGTTACGCACCCACCTTGCCCGTGAACAAGCCGAAGCTGAATTATGTCAGTTCAATCAAGAACTCGAAAGTCGGGTACAACAGCGCACGGCTCAACTTCGACAGGAAATTCAGGAACGTGAAGAGATAGAAGCGTCGTTACAGCAAGAGTTTGATCTATTATTCCGTGTTATGGAAACCAGTCCTGTAGGGATCATTTGGGTGAATCCTCAGGGACAAATTATGCTGATTAATCATCAAGCGGAACAGATTTTAGGTTTGCAGTCAGAAGATATTCACCCAGATGATCAAGATAAGCTGACTGGGTATCATCAGGATGAGTTAAGGAATTCAATTGGGGATAAACAGTTACCGTTCTGGCATTTGGTAAAAAATGCTCAGACTGTTAATGACTTGCGCTATACCATTGAACGAGATGATGAGCGGCGAGTGTTACTATCAATTAACGGAACATCTTTATTTAACCAAGCGGGTCAGTTAAAGGGTGTCGTATTTGCGATCGATAATGTCACCGAGCGAGTAAAAGCAGAGGAGGAACTGCGACAAAGCGAAGAACGATTTCGGACGGTTGCTAACTTTACGTATGACTGGGAGTATTGGCTGAACCCGGAAGGGAAGTTTCTCTATGTTTCTCCTTCCTGTGAACGGATTACTGGGTATTGTGCCGATGAATTTATCCAGAACGCCAGTTTATTAGAGTCGATTATCTATCCAGAGGATCGAGAAAAATTTGTTCAACATGGGTGTGCTACTGCGGTAACTCAGAGGGTGTCAGGAATTGATTTTCGCATCCTAACTAAAACCGGAGAGTTGCGTTGGATCTCTCATATTTGCCAATCTGTACATAGTGCTGAGGGGCGTTGGTTGGGGATACGAGCGAGTAATCGGGATATTACCGAACGCAAACAAGCTGAGGAAGCGTTGCGAGAGAGTGAGAAACGTTTCCGGAGTATGTTTGATCAAGTTGCTGTCGGCATTGTCCAAGCGACGTTATCGGGTCAGTTTCTGTGGTTTAATCAAAAGTTTACTGACTTAGTGCAGTATAGTGCAGAGGAACTACAAAACAAGACGTGCAAAGACATTACTCACCCCGATGATGTTGACCAGGAACTCACTTGTCTAAATCAGTTATTGGCAGGAGAAATTGACACCTTCTCCCGTGAAAAACGCTATATTCGTAAAGATAGATCTGAGGTTTGGGTGAATTTAAGTGGGTCGCTAATCCGCAATAGTCAGGGTGAACCGAAATCTTATATTGGCGTAGTGCAAGATATCAGCGATCGCAAACAGGCACAAGCGGATTTGCAGAGGCTGAATCAGCAACTAACAGGGCGGGTGAATGAACTGGGTAGCCGCAACCGAGAAATGGTGTTACTCGGCGACTTGAGTGACTTTCTCCAAGCCTGTTTAACGGTTGATGAGGCATATCAAGCGATCGCGACTTTGGTTGCTCCCTTATTTCCTGGGAGTTCAGGGGGAGTGTTTGTCATTAATCCCTCTGAGAATTGGGTAGAAGCCATGGCAACCTGGGGAACCGCTTTGGCGAGTCAGACGCTGTTTTCGCCGAAATCGTGTTGGGCATTACGTCGGGGACGCCCCCATTTGGTAACCCAGCCTCAATCCGGTTTACGCTGTCCCCATATTCACTCCGATAGTTCTTCCTTAGAATCCTTTTGTGTGCCAATGATGGCACAGGGAAAAGCGTTAGGAATTTTATATATTAGTTCGCCACAAGGGGGACAATTAACCGAGGCAAAACAACGGTTAGCTCTAACGGTAGCGGAACATTTAGCCCTGTCGTTAGCGAATTTGAAATTACGGGAAACGTTGTCCCAACAGAGTATTCGAGATGCACTGACTGGGCTATTTAATCGGCGTTATATGGAAGAGTCTCTAGAGCGAGAAATTCATCGAGCGCAGCGTCATCAGCGACCGATGGGGATTATTATGTTGGATATTGATCATTTTAAATATTTTAACGACACCTTTGGTCATGAAGCTGGGGATGCTGTGTTACGAGAATTAGGCATATTTTTACAACGAAGTATTCGGGCGTCGGATATTGCCTGCCGTTATGGGGGTGAGGAATTAATGCTAATTTTGCCCGATGCTTCACTGGCTGATACTAAGCAACGAGCGGAACAAATTCGCCACGATGTTAAGGGTTTGCAGATCGAGTATCACAATCAACCCTTAGACGCGATCGCGATTTCTGTGGGTGTGGCGGCATTTGCTGAACATGGTTCCACGGCGGAGGAACTGATTGCGGCGGCGGATCGGGCGCTTTACCAGGCGAAAGCCCAAGGGCGCGATCGCGTGGTTACAGCAGATAAGTAGGTAGGCACAATAAAAGTTAACGGTGGAGATCGTCATTTGTCATTTGTCATTTGTCATTTGTCATTTGTTTATGTCAGGGGTTGAGAGCTATATTAGTACAATTCATTTTATGACGGCTGGTGATATAGCAAGAAGTCTTAGTTTTCCTGTAGGGGCGACCCGCTTGCACCAATGAACAACTATGTCCACTCAATTAACTCGGGTCGCCCTTTACTCAACTTCGCTGTCTATAACGAATGCCCAGAGATGCTATTGAATCATTAGGGTGTCGATGCGTCAGTTTAGATCCCCCTAAATCCCCCTTAAAAAGGGGGAGTTTGATTAATTTATGTATTATTCTTCTAGAGAAAATGGGAATCTAATCGGTAAGAGGGGGATCTAATACGAGACAGGAGTAACGCGGATTTACTATTAAAGGAAGATACCTCCAGATTTGCTCCGGAGGCATCTTTCCGTTTGAAGTATAGTATTACGAGTTGTTAAGCAATCATGGTTGTTACCTCTTCTACCCCCCCTACCGTAGATGGATCTGAGATCCGACGTGAGATTCGCGCCTTGGAATCGCAGCTAGTTGAGTGGCGGCGGCGCTTGCACCAGCACCCGGAATTAGGGTTTACTGAACACCTAACCTCTGCATTTGTTTCCCAAAAGTTACAGGAGTGGGGAATTGAGCATCAAACGGGTATTGCTAAAACTGGGATCGTTGCCACAATAGAAGGCGATCGCACAGGTCCAGTGTTAGCGATTCGGGCGGATATGGATGCTTTGCCGATTCAGGAAGAAAACCAGGTTCCCTACCGATCGCAACATGATGGAATTATGCACGCTTGCGGTCATGATGGACATACCGCGATCGCATTAGGTACGGCGTTTTATCTTTCCCAACACTGCCAAGACTTTGCGGGAACCGTCAAGTTCATCTTCCAACCCGCTGAAGAAGGACCCGGCGGCGCTAAACCCATGATTGAGGCTGGCGTCTTAAAAAATCCGGATGTGGATGCTATTATTGGGCTACATTTGTGGAACAATTTGCCCCTGGGAACTGTTGGCGTTCGCCATGGTGCTTTAATGGCAGCAAGCGAGCGATTTCAGTGTAAAATTTTAGGCAAGGGGGGACATGGGGCAATGCCACATCAAACCCTAGACGCGATCGTCATTGGCACTCAAGTGGTCAACGCCTTGCAAACCATTGTGGCTCGTAATGTTGACCCAATTGAATCAGCCGTAGTTACGGTGGGAATGTTTCAAGCTGGTACAGCGTTTAATGTCATTGCTGACAGCGCCAAAATGAGCGGCACAGTGCGCTATTTTAATCCGCAATTGGCAGGGTATTTCAGCCAGCGTATCGAGCAAGTGATTGCAGGTATTTGTCAGAGTCACGGGGCGCAGTATGAACTAGACTACCAGCCGCTTTATCCGCCTGTGATCAACAACTCACAGATAGCCGAATTGGTTCGATCCGTAGCTGAAGAAGTCGTCGAAACCCCTACAGGAATCGTACCCGAATGCCAAACCATGGGCGGGGAAGATATGTCATTTTTCCTAGAGGCTGTACCGGGTTGCTATTTCTTTTTGGGATCAGCGAACCCCAGTAAAGATTTAGCCTATCCCCATCACCACCCCCGGTTTGATTTTGATGAAACTGTGTTAGCAATGGGAGTAGAACTATTTGTTCGCTGTGTGGAAAAATTCTGCCAGTAATTCTCGATATTCGGGAAACCTGACAATCTAGGGTGTGCCTGCCAGATCAACGAAACGCGAAACCAGGGTAAGGTAACGAGTTCAAAGCTTGTACGGCTTTGCCTTTCATCCTTTCCCTCGCGTCAATTCGCAAAGGATGGGTGTATTTGTACCAAACGAGTCTCGCGATCGGCTATCTCAAATCCTAGAAAATTATAGAGGAATTACCTCCCTCAGGAGAAGTCTATGTCAGTCCCCATCTACCTGAAACTACTGTCAACCCTAACCTTATGCCTAACCACATTGGGGTTCATGTCATCGGGGTTAACCCAACCTATTGTTTCCGATGACAGTACCGATACGACTGTGAATCAAGAGGGAAACCGCTTCGATATTGAGGGGGGGGAATTATCAGGAGATGGCGCGAATCTCTTCCACAGTTTTAGTCAGTTTGGTTTAGATTCGGGACAAATTGCGAATTTTTTATCAAGCCCATCGATACAGACTATTCTCTCACGAATTACTGGTGGTGATCCATCGGTTATTAATGGGTTAATCCAAGTTAGTGGCGGGACATCCAATCTATTTTTGATAAATCCGGCAGGTATTATCTTTGGCAATCAGGCTCAATTAAACCTCCCCGCCGCCTTTACCGGTACAACCGCTACAGGGATTAGTTTTGGCGATAACGTGTTTAATGCCACCGGGATCAATGATTACACGTCTCTGGTAGGAACCCCCAATGGCTTTGTCTTTAATACACCAGAACCCGGTTCTATCGTTAATACAGGTACACTCGAAGTCAATTCTGAACAGAATCTCAGTTTAATTGGCGGTACGGTTGTGAGTACGGGTGAATTAGTCGCCCCAGGGGGTCAAATTACCGTCGCCACGGTTCCTGGTAATCAATGGGTGCGGATTAGTCAAGCGGGACAATTGCTGAGTTTAGAGGTTCCTGCGGCGGCGACTGTAGTTCCCTTTACTCCCCTTTCTCTTCCACAATTGCTAACGGGAGGAAACGTTGGTAACGCCACAGGTTTGTCGGTGAATGAACAGGGTGAAGTTGCGCTTACGGGTTCAGGGATTGCGATTGATAACGGTGATCTGGTTGCCAAGACGGTAACGGGGGGAACAGCGTTACTTTCAGCAGAGAATAATCTCACGTT
The DNA here is from genome assembly GCF_040221695.1 of Coleofasciculus sp. E2-BRE-01. NCBI lineage: Bacteria > Bacillati > Cyanobacteriota > Cyanophyceae > Coleofasciculales > Coleofasciculaceae > Coleofasciculus > Coleofasciculus sp. E2-BRE-01. The sequence continues at coordinate 72,280 of NZ_JAVKEA010000022.1, forward strand.
GGTGGAGAGTCAGTTAACCACAACCGATGATTTGCAGCTATTGGCGCAGGATACGGTACGGGTACGGGATACTGTGGCGAATCCATTTAGGGCAGAGGCGGGGGGGGATCTTACTATTCAGGGTGAACAAGGTATTGATATTCTGACGCTGAATCATCCGGGAACACCCTTTCAAAGTGGTGGCAATTTGACGTTAGTCAGTGATGGTTCGATATCAGTAGATGCCCACTTTAGGAGTGGCGGTGATTTTTCAATTCTTAATTTATCAGGACAACCTGCTAACTTCGTTAGCCTTTATACTCCGATTATTACGTCTGGGGGGAATTATAACGTTGGAACTTACAATGGATCTGCACTTAAGGTTGAGGCAACAGGTAACATTCGGGGAAGAAATATTACGATTACAGAACCTGATCAATCGGGGATGATTCCTACGAGTGATCCCGACTTTGACCTTTTAACGACAACGCCATCCCTGATTTTGCGCTCAGATACGGGTGATATTCGAGTCGGTAGAATTAGAACAAATTCTACCAATATTAACGTTGATGCGGGTTCGGTGATTTTTGAAGCAGCGGGTGATATTAGATTTACTGGAATTGATACGGCTTGGCGAGGAACAACAGGTTCAGGTCGAGGTGGTGATATTTATATTAAAACGACGAATGGAAACATTATAGGTGTTACACCGGGCGTCTTGAGAAATATCGTATCGGATAGTGTAAACGGGGATTCTGGAAATATTACCCTTGAAGCGCCTAATGGAAGTATTGACGTAGCCAATATTCTAGCTAAAGGCAGAAGCAATGGAGATGGTGGTAATATTCAAGTGATTGCTGGTGGGGATATTGTTAGTGGGAATATCCAGTCAAGTGGTGATAATGGTGGAGACATTGTAATTAGAAGCGGTGGACAAATTGACACTACTACCCGTATCAATGGAGGTGTTAATGAAGGAACAATACAATCCTGTAGTCAGGATGAGGGTTGTTCTGGTACTGGCGGAACTATCACACTGGAAGCAGAAAGAATTCTGGCAAGAGGAATAGAATCGAATGGTTCTATCGGGGGTGAAATTAGCCTGACAAGCAATGAGATCCAGCTTGTGCCAGCGCCGAGTAAACCTGAACTCCCCTATATCAGAGGCACAGGAGTCTTAGATATTCAAGCATTTACAGGGGAAGAGATAGTCGTAAACACTGGAGGGAATGACCTCACTCTCGATAATCCTCTCCAGCTTGGTGGCAATGTCAGTTTCAATACGAGTGGTGGTAATGTTACCTTGAATGGTACAGTTGATGGGGAGTATAATTTAAGTTTAAATACGGACACGGGTACAGCACAATTTAATGGTATTGTTGGCAGTCTAAATTCATTAAATATTATCAGCACGGACGCTAACGGAAAAACGATCATCAATCGTGATATAACCGCCAACCAGCTAGAATTCAATAACATGGTGGAAGTGCTGTCAGACTCAACCTTAACCTTGACACAAAGCGAGATGCAGCTATCTCCGGAAATTGACTTTATGTCAAGCGTTGAGTTAAAGGCTGATCTGACGATAAGCACGATTAGAAATAGTCAAATTAACTTTAATAGCACGGTTGAGGGGACTTATGATTTGACCGTATTAAATCCAGGAGAAACGACATTTACAGGTGAAGTTGGCAGCATCAGCCGTTTGAATACCCTTAGGACAGATGAAGCGGGAACAACCCAAATCAATAACAATATTACCGCTAATCAACTCGACATCCAAGATGCAGTCGAGGTGCTGTCCGACTTATCGTTAACGGCGGATGAAATTGAATTCGGCTCAACGATTACGGGAACCAATCAAAATCTGATTCTTCAATCGTCAAATACTACTGATATCTTTAGCCTAGCCGGATCAGGGAATTCCTCAGATGAAACTGGCTTCCAAGATGGTTTCGAGAGTCTGACAATTCGCAGTACGAATAGCGGCGGACAAATTGATTTAAGCAATCTCACGTTCAGTGATCCCGTAACGATTCAAATGCCGGATGGTGTGATTGCGATTAATGGCAAGATTACGGGTACAGATGATGCTTCAATTACACTCAACAGTGCAACGACTAACCTAAATGCTGATATCACCACGGAAAGCGGAGGTATAGCGTTTAATGCAGAAAGTGTTGAACTGGGTAATGATGTTACTCTCAACAGTGGTAGTAACCCGATTCGCTTTCAAGGTACGGTTGATGGCAATTATAAGTTGACACTATTGAGTTCAGATACAACCACCTTTGGCGGCGCGGTTGGTAGTTCTACCCCCCTAGAGAGTCTCAGCACAGATGCTGGCGGAACAACTCAATTGAATGATAATGTGACGGCGAATCGCTTGAATTTGCAAGATTCGGTAAATGTGCTATCCAATTTATCCCTAACCGCCGCAGAAATTGAATTGAATTCAATTGAGACAAGCACCAATCAAACCCTGACACTGCAACCTCTAAATCCGAACCAAGACTTTAGTGTAAATGGTGGGATATTCAAAGATGGTTTCCAGAGTATAACCATTGGACGAGAATCAGGGAATGGCACAATTACACTGGATGATAATGTTACGTTCAATGATCCTGTGACGATTCAGTCGCCTAGTGGGGAAATTGTTCTTAATGGTATGCTGATGGGTGAAAATAATGCCGCGATTACCCTCGATGCTGCCACGACAACACTGAATTCTAATATCACAACCTCAGGTAATAGTCTCACGTTCTTAGGAGACAGGGTTAATTTAGGCGCTGATGTTGACCTGAATACGGTAGATGGTACTATCAGCTTTGATGGCATTGTAGAGGGCGATCGCACTTTACGCATCTTCAGTACCGGAACCACTGCATTCTCTGGTGCTGTGGGTAGTGTCACACCATTAAATAGCCTCACCACCGATGCTGGGGGAACCACCCAATTTGGCGGAGATGTTACCGCGAATCGTTTAAGCATCCAAGATTCCCTCGCCGTCTTATCGGATTTATCCCTAACTGCATCAGAGATTACCTTGGGTGCAACGGTAACGGGATCAAATACTAATCTGGTTTTGCAACCGCTTAATCCGACTCAAGACTTTACCCTCACCGCAGGCGTGTTTGAAGACGGGTTCCAGAGTATCAGGATTGGAAGAGAGAATGGTAGTGGCGCGATCGCACTCAATGGCAATCTCACCGTTAGCGATCCGCTATCCATCCTATCACCAACAGGTTCAGGTTCGATCAGCGCCACAGGTACGATTACCGGATTCGATAATGCCACGATTAACCTGCTGGCGAATCAAGCTATTAATGTAAACGATATTACGGCTAATTTCGGAATTTCTCTCACCAGTAATCAAGAGGCTGTCACTACCGGAAATCTGAATACATCGGGAGTGAATCAAGGCGGAGATATTACAGTACAAGCCAAAACTGAGATTCAAACGGCTGCAATCAATTCCAGTGCAACTCAGGGCGATGGGGGGAATGTCACCTTAGATCCAGAAGGGGATATCGAAGTGGATTCGATTAACGCTCAAGGTGGCAGCAATGGCAGAGGTGGTAACGTTGATATTACCACAGAACAATTTTTCCGCGCTACCGAGACATTTAGCGATCGCACGGGTACAACAACCAGTATCTCCACCGCAGGTGGGAATGGCGGTGGATCAGTGATCATCCGCCATCAAGGAGGGAAATTGGGTATCCCCTTCACCGTCGGGCAAGACTACAATAACGAGAATGGTACTAGAGGCGCGATCGCAACAGGAAGCGATAATCAAATTACCGAGGGTTCCTATCCCAATCCCTATACTCAGGGAATCGCACCGAGTCAGATTCAACTGATTACACCGGAAACAATTACACCCGAACCCCCCAGTGAATCGTCAGCCGAAAATCCGCTGATTCTGCAAAAAGAGTCCCCCTCACAACCTCAAGTAGAAACCAGCGTGCCATCTGTTACTATTGACACCGTATTTGGCACAATTGATGCGGCGTATACCCAAGAATTTGAAACCTATCTCGACAAATCAGGCACTCAAATTTTCACCCTAACTGAGGCGCGTCAACTTTTGCAGGATATTGCCCAAGAAACAGGCGTTAAACCTGCATTAATTTATGTCATGTTTGTCCCCAGTAGCCTTTCTTCTGCAACGGCTACCCCCCAGGACAATGATCAACTTGATCTCGTTTTAGTTACCGCCCAAGGAGAAACCATTCACAAATCCATACCCATCACCCGCGCTGAAGTGTTACAAGTGGCGCAACAGTTTCAACGAAGTGTAACCAATGTCCGAGATACTAAGGGTTACTTAGCCCCAGGAAAACAACTCTACGACTGGTTAATTACGCCATTAGAAGCTGACTTACAAGCCCAAGGCATTCAAAACTTGGTGTTTGTGATGGACAGAGGATTACGTTCCATTCCCGTCGCCGCCCTACACAATGAACAACAATTCTTGATCGAGAATTATAGTGTCGGAATCATGCCCAGTTTAAGCATCACCGATACTCGCTTCCAAAGTGTGCAAGATAGCCAAGTATTGGCAATGGGGGCAGCACAATTTAGTGATCAAAAACCTTTACCCGCCGTTCCTGTGGAATTAGAATCGATTACCCAGAAACTATGGCAAGGTCAATTTTTCCTAGATGAAGGCTTTACTCTAGATAATCTGAAAGCCCAACGGAAAAAACAACCCTTTGGGATTATTCACCTCGCTACCCATGCCGATTTTCGTCCCGGTGCGATCAGCAATTCCTATATCCAATTATGGAATAGTAAGCTACGCCTTGATCAATTGCCAGAATTAGGATGGAATGATCCACCTGTAGAATTACTGGTACTCAGTGCTTGTCGTACTGCATTAGGAGATGAAAACGCCGAATTAGGCTTTGCCGGATTAGCGGTGCAAGCGGGAGTCAAATCAACCTTAGCCAGTTTGTGGTATGTCAGCGATGAAGGTACATTGGCACTAATGACCCAATTTTATGATCAGTTAAAAACCGCTCCAATTAAAGCCGAAGCCTTACGACAGGTGCAAATCGATATGCTTAAGGGGAAAACTAAACTGGAAAATGGTCAACTGATTACGTCTGCGGGAACGATTTTGTTACCCTCTGAACTGCCCCAATCACAAGATTTAACCCATCCGTATTATTGGGCGTCTTTCACTATGGTGGGGAATCCTTGGTAAAAATAAGTCCCGTGTTATCCTTTGTAGGAAAGGCAGAACATAAGCTGGGTATTGTTTCCAGTGCTTGGCTTGATCAAAGGCGATCGCACTCCATAACATTTAAAGTTAAGGGAACTAGGAGGCAATAAGGGCAAGACGCGATCGCTTGCTTTTACTAGCAAAACTGGCGGAAATTTTTGGCTGAGTCCCCCACTCCCCTGCACCTTTACCTCATAATGAGAATTGGAGAGTTTATGAAGAAACGTAACAATGCCTAAAGCTATCTGGAACGACACGGTTCTCGCCGAGAGCAACAACTGTCAAATTGTCGAAGGAAACTATTATTTCCCTCCAGACTCAATCAACCAGGAGTATTTTAAGGAAAGCAGTACCCATACAAGCTGTCCCTGGAAGGGTCAAGCCAATTACTACACCATCGAAGTTGATGGGCAACAGAATAAAGATGCAGCCTGGTACTATCCTCAAGCAAAAGAGAAGGCGAAAAATTTTGAGGGCTATGTTGCCTTTTGGAGAGGAGTAAAAGTTGAAGCATAGCTAGTACGGGTTTAGAATACTTGCCAAAGTAATCTTGTCGGCTTTTCAGGTTTGTAGTAAGCGCTGTCTTCGCTTCTGGCACGCTTCGTGCCTACTACCGACCCAGCTTAAGTCAGTGCAATTCCCCTTAACTCGAATGTCGCTGACTTAAGCTGAATGGTACTGAAAATTTGCATTTTTTGCTCGCCGAAACCCTTGATGTACCGTAGGGTGGGCATTGCCCACCAGCATAATAGGTATCTGTAAAACGCTACAGCTAAACCTAAATTCTTTCTACTTTTTAACCGCCCTGTCCCCCCCGGAAGTTCGCCAGTTTTCCCGATGGAAATTCGACTGAGATTGAACCCAGAACTTTGCACCCGATTCAATTAACTCTTGCTCAATTTGCACAGCATCCTCTACTATCGCCGCTGTCATGTTCATCGTCTTTAGATAGACGTTATAAGCCGCGACTGGCACATTTAAAACAGTACTCCAGGCTTCCTCTTGTTGGTGAAACACCTGAATTTCTGGCTTTTGTTCAGGGAGTCCCTTTCCTATCTTTAATCCACATAACTCAATTTCTGACGCCGATGATGGTTGATCAATTAAACCATGATAGTAATCTCCTACATTCAGCAATATGTCATAAATCTCTCTAGACAACCGTTTACCAATGGGATGAGACAAATTACAGGTTAACATTGGCAGTACATGCCAAGTTTGAGCAAGCAAATCTTGTCTAACGCCAGACAGAGTAGCGGGAATCAGCAAATCAACAGAACTCAGAAAATCCGTGTTCAGGGAAAGAACCATGACGGAAACAACTTGCCACTCCTCTGCGGCGACAGGCGATTCAGGTTCCTTCACAATCATCACATAGCGTGGTGGGGAATTTCCCGCGAGAAACCTTCGTGCGGAATCAGGAAATAGATGCTGTTCTTCCTGTGGAGAAAACTCTAGAGGACTATACACCGAGCGATTAACCTCCCAGATTTCTCCAGGTTGAGGGGGTTGCTGGTTGAATGTTGAACCTTTAGGAAACCTGTATTCACTATAGTTTATACGCATTTGATTCTAGCTCCAGATAATACCGTACTCTGCTCTGATGAGAAAGCAAATCACCTGAAACCTAGCCTACTCTAAATTTAACCAAACGGCGTATCAAAATTGATCAACTTTACCAAAACTTCAAATCGCTAGCCCGGATAGATACACCTCATCGACTTATGATTGTTTAAACTTCCCTCAAACCCTCACCCATGACAAATGATAAATGACAAATGATGCTCCTTACCAACCTTGAGTTGATCGCACTCGCTGAACGTTTTGACTGCTTGTCGCTTTGATTTCAGATTGAATAGTTGCAGGTTGCATCAATCCTAACTCTTCAGCCAGGTATTCTAATAACTCGCGCCAACGTTTTGAGACAGTACCTTGAGTTTTTAAGCCCAAATCAGCAGCTAGTTGGACTTGAGTTTTGCCTTGTACTTTACCATACCAGAGTTTTTGATAACCCCGATTAGGATGACGTTTATCCAGCACTGAAATCGCATCAATGGCGCGGCTAACTAAATCTGCACGTTCTACAGTATCCAACAAATCCAACTCATCCTGTATCGTTTCCAATAAAGGCAAATCCGTGCCTGGAATGGTTTGGTCTAAACTGATACAGTTTTGTCGTTTTTCCTTACGAACCAAGTCAATAATCGCAAAACGTGCCACCATTGCAGCCCAGTGGTAGAAGTCTTGGACATCCCCTTGGCGGAACTTTCCCGCCATTACAGATTGAAATACTTTAGCATGGGCAGTTTGGGCAGCATCTTCCCAGGAAACAGCCGTACCTCTCGTATTTTTACGGGCAATTCTTTCAATTCTTCGTTGATGTTCCAAGTGGCTCAGAAGTTGCCCACAAACCAGACAATCTCCCTTGAGACAGCGTTTTATTGGGTCTTCAGGAAGAAGAGCGTGATTAAATTGCTGAGTCATATCCAGTCTGGCTAAAGATTATATTATGTGCCTTGTTTCGTCAAATGGGTTGACTGTGTAGAAAATTTCACGGGTACAAGAGACTCCTACACAGATGTGTAGAAGTCATAGATGAGCTGAAAGCATTACATCATAGCAAAGGTGTGGCAAGATTGATCAAGAAATTATCAAACCTGCAGCTGACTAGGTAGAAAGACTTATGACTCCAGGCGGGTGATTGTTGTTCCAATTTTTTTTTGGTCAAGCACCGGGTTCTAATCGCAACGACTCAACTGACAACAAAACTTTTTTCGGGGATTTCGGAATAGTTGGCTCTTAGGATTCGTTACAGATCACTAGGTAAGGGAAGGGCAGCGGATGAGTTCCTCTCCTGCTTGTGCTGGTGAGGCTTCGCGAATAAAAATTAGTGGCGTCCAAAATCCCAGCATTAGCGTATTGATTTTCATGATTTTGTCTGACAAAAACAGATTCTACTCATTACTCGTCAGAAAAGAGTTAATTTTACGCAGAACATTGACTTTGTTTACAAAACGTTACTTCGACTGATTGTTTCGTTTATCCTGGCATAGGACATCAGTCAAGAAACCCGGTTTCTCGGAATACTTGACTGGTATTATAGACACCTTGCCCCCTACAGTTGGATATAGCACATCAGCTTGGAAACTGCCATATAATTATGCAAAACGTGATTCTGAATTGGTCGATCTCCCTGGTTTTATTAACCTTGACAGTCGCTTGCATGAGTAATCAGTATGTTCCCTATCGCCCAGTTATTCGCTCGCAAGATGAGTTAGTGGTTTCCAATTCGGCTGTTAACTCAGAACACCGAGAAAATATCAAGCGAGTCTTTGATTTTTATAGTGTTTCTTATCGCGCAGAGAATGGACAAATCCTGATCCCGGCTGATGTTTGGCAAGATAGGGAACTGATGTGGAACTATACGACAAAGGCGAATGACCCTGAATGGCTACGTCAACAAGAAGAAGATGGTCATATTAAGTCCACGCCCTAAAAAATGTATTTGTCTGCCAATTCGCCGCCGTGCGCTGTTCAATCGCCGCCAATTCCATCTCATCCAACGGCTGAAAACGGCTGGCTACCTCCACATTTGACTCTAACTGTGGCACATCTTCTGCCGCAATTACCGCACAGTGAACCCCGGATTGAGAGAGAGTATATCCCAGCGCCTGGTGCATCCCGTCTAAAGCACCGGATTTAAACAACCGCCCATACGCCGGGACTTTCATGGCAATCACACCCACCTTTTGCTTTCGCGCAACGGGTAAAACTGTGGGAATAAATGGACGGGGGTGATGTTTATCCGCCGCATTAATACAAACTAGGGTAGTATCAAAAGGATAACGCTGCAATCCAGCCGCAATCACATCGGGTTCGTGATGTCCAGTAATCCCAGAGTATTTAATCAAGTTTTGGGCTTTGGCTTCTTCGATCGCTTTAGCAGCCCCGGTTGAACTAAAAATCGTATCGAGTTCTTCGTGAAAGGAGACGTGGTGCAATTGCCACAAGTCCAAATAATCGGTATTCAAGCGTTTGAGCGATCGCTCTAACTCCCGCCATGCCCCATCGCGATCGCGTGCGGCGCTTTTACTGGCGAGAAATACCTGCTGTCGGTAGTTTGGTAAGATTTTACCGAGATAGTCTTCACTCGGTCCATAACTTGCCGCCGTATCAAAGTAACGAATCCCTAATTCTAACGCCCGTTGAATAATCGCCAACGCCTCCGCTTCTTTGTTCGGTTTGGATAAGGGTGTCTTCCCTGCCCCTCCTAAGCCTAAAATAGGCACAGAAACCCCTGTATCTCCTAACATCCGTTCTGGCATTGTGGTGGTTCCAGAGACTGACATGGCGAGGGTTTCTGCTGACTGCTGTTGAGAAGCTGAGGATTGATGTTTTTTCCACGCCGCACTTCCTACAATTCCACCCGCTACCGCCATACCCGTTAAGAGAAATGTGCGTCGGTTTGTTTTTTCGGACATATACTGCACCTCCAGACTTTCTTCCCATTGTGCTGACTTTGCTTAACTTTGCAATAACTAAGGGGAGGGAACAGGAAACAGATTGAGTTGGGGCGGGTTTAGTTACATCTGGGGTGAGGTGCGAAACGATAGTAGTAAAACCCGCCCCTACATCCCTCACGCGCCAGTCAACAATCAACAATGAACAATCAACAATCAACACTCAATACTTAATGTCCACACCCCATCCCAATCGGGAGGCGGTGGCGAGTCTAGCCAATACAAACAGCGCTGGATATGTAATCTCGCCGCCTTATCAGCGCCATCCATCTCCAAAACCTGGGAAAATTCACCAATCGCCAGGGCAAATTGGTGGTTTAGGTAATAGCGACGCCCTTTTTCATAATGGTCAATAATTTGTTCTTGCTGACTCGAAAGAGATTGGGAACGAAGTCCCATAAGTTCATATATGGCAAGGGATTGGGGCTTACTCTTCACCGGGAGGCGATCCAGTTCCCGCACCCAGACGCGATCGCGACAATGTTTATAAATCGTTTCGCTAATAATAATGTCGCAGCCATAATCGCGACTGACTTGTTCGAGTAATGAGGTAAAGTTGACAATATCCCCAGACAATGGGGGTTGAGAACCATTTTGACTCAGATGGATTCTCCCGGCATGAATACCAATCCCCAGGCGCGGCATTGGCTGATGGGGTGTCAAATGATTACGATTAAACTCGGCTAACTGTTGGCGCATGTCTATCGCTGCTTGTACCGCATACCAGGCGCGATCGCTTACGGCTAAGGAGGTATCAAAGACAGCAATTAATGCATCACCAATATATTGATTTAAAGTGCCTTGATACTTCAATACAGTCTCCACCATCAGTTCACAATAGTGATTGAGCATGGAAACAACGGTTTCTGCTTCCATGTCGTCCATCAAGCTAGTATAGCCTTGAATATCGGCACATAAAATCGCCACATTGGGGTGACTAAATAACTGGATATCATATTTTCTCAGAAATTCCTGGGTGAGTTCCTGGCTGACTTGGTGATAGGTGGGGAGTTGACTGGAACTCGTGGAATTAATTTCTTTGAGAACGACGACGAGTCCATAAAAATGATGAGATCCGTTGTTCTCGGCGATCGACCGAATCGATAAATCAATTGGCTGTTCCTGATCACGGGCAATAACTGTATGAGGAGCGTGATAGTCCTGATGTTCCGTTAAAGCCCCTTGGACTAAATGAGCAAAGTTACTCTCTTTAACCTGAATAAAATCACCAATCCAACTCCCTTCCACCCCATCTCCTTCATCGCTTTTGAGAAGCTGATGTGCTTTTTCGTTGACCGTAATAATCCGCCCCATTGCATCAGTATAAATCACGCCATTATCTAGCGTCTTTAAAATAAGCCGTTGAATCTGTTCCTGTTGTTTAAGCGATGCGAATTGGCGAGAATTTTGTAATGCAATCCCCACTTGCAGCGCAAAGGCTCCCATCAGTTGTTGATCGGCTTGACTAAAACTTGCCTTAAAGATATCCGGTGGAATGGGCCAACTATCGGGATCATAAGCGGGAAAATATCCCCGTTTCTTTTTATTAATTAACTCCAGTACCCCCAAGACTTCGTTATCCGGTGTCAAAATGGGCATATAGAGTAAACTACAGGTACGATATCCGGTATGGCAATCCCTTTTTTTGATCCGATCAACACCAGGGTGGATATAGAGGTCAAAGGGAATATTTAAGGCTTTTCCCGACTCAGCTACTTTACCCACAAAGCCAACGCCAATCCCGTGACGCTTCTCGTAAGCAGAACCTGCCTCTGTTTCTACCCTTGTCCACAGTTCCTGACGTTCCTGATCGATTAGCCATAAGCGACTGCGATCGGCATTCATTAATTCATTGGCTTCTTGAATAATAAGCTGACGGATCGCATCAAAGTTTAATCCGCCTTGGCTAATCGTATGAATAGCTTTAATAAAGCCAATAAAAACCTCTTGTTTTTTAATTTCTGCATAAAGCGCCTGACATCGCTCTACGGTTGGGCGAATCCACGCACTTGCCTGATAAAATCGCTTTTCATCGTCTTGAGTAAATCCATGATTGTCAATCGTCTTCTCTAGAGGGTGATCGGGGCTAGCCTCTGGTTTTAATTTGTTGATTAATTGAACGAAAGCAACGATGTTTTTTTGTTTGTTAGATAAAGGTAGAGATAATAAATTATAAACGATATAATCAAAGGATCTCGGTAGCTTTATGCCGTGTTCTTCACGGTAAAACTGACATTCAAAAGGGCTTTCTACAAAACTCTGCAAATTGGCAATTCCGCCAATCCCAGTAGTGTTTGGAATTCTTAACTCTTTCGGTTGGGAAGAGTTCGGCGTTAAAACGAGACACTGCTCCGGATCATATCGGTCTAACAAAAAAATATTAACCCGATCAACACGGATAATTTTCTTAAAGCATTGAGCGACTTCTATTAACATTTCTGTTAATATAAAACTTAAGTCCTGGTGATTTGACATCAGTATAGATCCTCCCTTTTCTTTAACCAGGCAGTTGCCCATTTAAGCCGCTTCTCAAGGTTTATCGGGTAAGATGCTTCTGAAACAGTGCGATTTGGCGCAACTGCTCTACCTACAATCTTGACATGCCTGTGACCTATCGACCATACTACCTGTACTGTAGCCACTTTTATGCCTGATTAGTCAACGATCCCCATTCGTTGGGGAGGGAAAAATCGTTTGGTCACCTTTCCCAGAATATTCTGTCGGGGAAGAAACCCCCAATCTTCACTATCATAGCTGTGGTTCCGGTTATCCCCCAAGACAAAATAAGAATTGGCGGGAACGGTGATGGGAGTAAAGGCATCTTGAGAACCTCCTTGACGATAGTTCTCTTCCAGAGGCTGAGAATTGATATAAACTATTCCCTTTTGAATCTCTACCCGTTCTCCAGGTAAACCAATAATTCGCTGAACAAAGGCTTCTCGAAAATGGTTGTCTTGCAAAGCTTCCGGTGGTAAAAATAGGACAACATCTTGCCGTTGGGGGGATCGAAAATGGTAGGTTTGTTTATCCACAATAACGCGATCGCCGCTGTGTAACGTTGGGTTCATCTCGTTCGTAGTAATGACGTGACTACCAGCGATATGTGTCGTAATAAAGAACATCTGCATAGAAATTATGATAGAAAATAGAATAGAGACAAGCGCCATACATAAAATTGGCATCTGATTTCGTTCACGACGAACGGTTGAGGCGATATAAACATGATAAAAAACCAGAGAATTGAGGAGTATCGGCACGAGTTGAACCAGCAACGAGGTAACAAAAAAAGTAAAGAATAGAACACTCAACCACAGGCGGTTAATATATAGATGACCCGCACCAGGAACAAGGCGCGAGAGAAAGACAGCCAGCCATGGATCTTTTCGACTGGTTCTGATTTTCTCAAAACTTGGTGGATTAGCTTTCTTGGCACAGTCATACGCATCAAATATTCCCCAAATACTCAATGCGAATGTGGCAAGTAATAGAATTTCACCGATAAAAACATTGCCGATTTGACTTAAAATTAACCATCCACTTAAAGCATATAACCCGACTTGAGTGATAATTAAACAATACCCTCTGCTCATCTTTCCCGTATAAAGCTGACCAATTCCGGGAAAAAATAGGGATAAGTTAGCCGCTAGCCAAGGTTCTTTTCCTGAACTCGGTGAGGAAGGGGGCTGCAATTGAGACATCAGTTTTGCCTTCGATATAGGTATAGTCCAGTAGATACCCCATGTTAAGATGCTGAATTTAACAAAAGTCTAAGAGAGCGGCTTTACTATAACGAGTAACTGGGCAGAGTGACAAGTTAATTTAACTATCTTTATAGAAACTTATAAAACAAAGCCTATAGTTTAAATAAACGGTGAAGTTAAAATAGTATTTTATCCTTTGTCATTCCTACTTATCAGAGAAATAAAAATGGGATTTAAACTCGAAACCGTTATTCCTTGGGGGCGTTCGCTAGACGAATATGTCAGAATGTTTGACCTGCAACCCGATGAACTTAGATTAACCCTACTCGATTGTGCGGGGGGACCGGCTAGCTTTAATGCGGAGATGACGCGCCAAGGATATAATGTTATATCCTGTGATCCTATTTATCAGTTTTCGGCAACTGATATCAAAAGACGCATTCAAGAGGTATATCCAAGGGTGATTGATGGGGTGAAAGCGAATCGTGATAACTATTTGTGGCAAACAATTGGATCACCGGAAGAACTGGGAGAAATTCGCCTGTCAGCCATGGAAGAATTTATCGACGATTTATCGATGGGAATTGAACAAGAACGCTATATTAACGCTGAATTGCCTGGTTTACCATTTACAACCCATCAATTTAGTTTAGCGGTTTGTTCTCACTTCCTGTTTAGCTATTCTGACTTATTTTCTCAAGCGTTTCACCTGCTTTCGATTCAGGAATTGTGTCGTGTGGCAAATGAGGTGAGAATTTTTCCTCTGGTAGATATTTCGGGAGATGTATCTCCCCACGTATCACCTGTAATCAGGGAGTTAAATGCACAGGGATATAATGTGGAAATTAAGCAGGTGGCTTATGAATTTCAACAAGGCGGAAATCAAATGTTGCAGATAAGAAAGTTTTGAGTAAGTAGGTGGACACAATTAAAGTTAGCGGTGGAGATTAGGGAACAGGGAACAGGGAACAGGGAACAGGGAACAGTAAGGGTTTGAGACTTGTTTACATAACTTAATCTAGTTAAGTTTATTTTCACCAACCTACTTATGACGAATGACGAATGACGATCCCCACCTACTTATCGTTTCTTTTTTACCCAGATGTAACTAAACCCACCGACTCAGGATTCCGGAGGCGCTAAAGCGCTGACTACGAACGAATAGTGCGATCGCATCCGGAGCGTTAACCTTGATTGAGTATTAGTACCGCTTGGTTTTCTGCACCCCGTAAATAATCCCTGTGGCAATAGACAGAAAAATTAATAGCCACAAAATACCTCCTGGAATAAAGCTGAGGATGCCTACACCTCTAAAAATATAAACCACAATCGTAACAGCGACAGAAATGGAAAAAAGATAAGCATAAATTAGGGTATCAGATGGGGGAGGTGGACTCATAATATAAGTAGTTGAACAAAATTAAAGGTAACGGCGGGGAAATCGCTGCCCTTGAGAAGCAAGCTACGCCTTATGTCATTGGTGAAGGTTTCAGGAATAGTGACAGAACGTAAGAGAGTTCGTTTTATTTCCACCAACCTGCTTAATTTACCGTCGGATCGTGAGACCGGTGAGGATACCGATACCAATGGAAAAGAGAACGATCGCCCAGACGACAGCCGATGGAATTTGCTGAATTACACCGAGTCCCGTGAGTAACAAAACAAATGCTGCGAGTAACAGACCCACACCCAGGGCAATGCCAATAATATACAAAAAGGTTTTTGTGCCTTCATTGGGGGATTGATTCACAATTGAATTCCTTTAGATTGAGACAACGACAGAACTACGGGACTTATTTTTGCATAGAATGGAACAATCCGTTACATATAGCCCACAGGCTCTCCCTCACCTGTACGAGTATGGCACTGCTGTGTCCCTACGGTTTGCTGCAAGTTGAGCGATGCGTTCAAATCTCTGTCACACTCAAACCCGCAATTGTCGCACTGAAAAACTCTTTCGGAAACGGCATTGGGTCTTTTTCAGCCAGTCAATTAAGGGTGGATGAGGGCGCGATCGCATAGTGACCGACGACTTTCGCTTTTATTGATGATATTCAAAACAGAACCAATAAATTAAAGCGAACGATGAAGAGTACAGTCAAAAGTTACTCTAAACTGGTACTCGATAGTGTGAAGCAGGGACTGACTGATAAATCATATAATCGTTATCCATAGCAGTCCGTTTCATTTTTTGCCGGAGACTACGTTTGTATTTCAATACCCCAATGTTTTGGATACTCCCGAAAGCTAAAGTAAGCTAAAGCTTACTGTATTAAAAGCTAAAACTCATTTAAACGAATTTTAACTTTTAGCCCGTTCGCGTGAAGCGAAGCTACTGACATACCGAATATCGCTATTACGCCGTCCTGAGACGAGGACTGACAGCGATGCTATACTAACGCCAAGGTCAAATCTATTGGCGATCGCTAAATCTCCTGCTCTGTTCCGGTAGTAGAACATTCACGCAAGGCTGCGCCAGCGATGATATATCCTTAAATCCTGGGAATAACTCGAACTCTGCTTTCCACGACTTCCTATATGGGAAAGCGAGAGGATCAATATATGGAATTTCCTGAAGCTCTGAGTATTATGGGGTAAATGTAGATGCACCCCAGATATATACACTAACCCAACTTATCTAGGATGGGATGAGGGGTAATACCCCCACCCCCTACAGAAAAATTCAGGTTCTAATAAGCTGACAACTACCAGACTGCTATGGCTCGCAAAAAAAAATCCAGCCGCAAAAAAACCAATATCGAATCTTTGACGTCGAATGTTCCTGAAACGTCAGAGACATCTGAATCCACGAAAACAGTTGAGGAACCAACCCAGGACAGCACTGAGGTTAATCCTCCTCAAACTGAGGAGTCAACCCAGAGTTCTACTCCCGCCAATCCTCCAGCAACAGAAGAAAAAGCCGAGTCAACTCAGAGTTCTACTCTAGCCAATCCTCCAACGGCAGAAAAGAAACCCGAAGCGTCAACCCAGAGTTCTACTCTAGCCAATCCTCCAACGGCAGAAAGGAAACCCGAAGCGTCAACTCAGAGTTCTACTCTAGCCAATCCTCCAACGGCAGAAAAGAAACCTGAAGCGTCAACCCAGAGTTCTACTCCCGCCAATCCTCCAACGGCAGAAAAGAAACCCTATCTAGCCATTAAACCCAAACCTATCCCTGCCAAATCCGTTGAAAAGAAACCGCCACCCCCTCCAGTGACAGAAGCAACAAATGAAGCTGGCGAACTGTTTCACAAAGGCGACTCGATTACAGTAAAAGCGCCTTGGGGAGGTGAGGCGACAGCAGAAATTGTAGACTTTTATCAAACCCATAGCGGCAAGATTTGGGCGCAATACAATCCCTTAGACTCTCAACCAAACTGGACTTGGTATAGCGGATGTATTCGTACCAATCTTTTGGAGAAAGCAACACAAACCACTCAAGTATGATGAAAGACGACTGAAAGATTGTTCGCAGGCATCGGGTAGATGTGATCCAAGACTAGATGCTGATCTTGGGCGATTGCCACAACATCCTCAAGGTCACGCACACCCCAGTCTGGATTGGACGCTTGCAACGAGGCATCAAAGGCAGCATTACTGGCAGCAGTATGCTGTCCATTGCGCTTGAATGGGCCATATAAATAGAGAACGCCCCCTGGAGGAAGCAGACGACTTGCCCCGGCTATCAGTCCCAAGCACGCTGACCAGGGGGCGATGTGAATCAAATTAATGCTGACTATCGCCTTCAACGGTGAGGTTTCCCAATCAACAGGTGACTCCTTCTCTACAGACCAACTCGGTGTCTGCACATCAATATCTAAGGGTGGGTAAAGATTATCAGCAGGTTTGTAAGCAGACCAGTCTGCAATACTGGCACGCATTAGAGGATTGGCATCAGAAGGTAACCATTGACGTGGCTTTAGACGTGGGGCAAAGAAAACAGCATGTTCCCCTGTGCCACTAGCAACTTCTAAAACTGTACCTTTTGCAGGCAGTACGCGACGTAGAATCTCAAGAATCGGTTCGCGGTTGCGTTGAGTCGCAGGTGCATATTGCCGTGCATCGTCCGTTGTACTCATAATTTCTGCTTATTGATTAGACTTACCTAATTTCTATTACTTGCCCCGTTCCTCATTTCTTTCATGAGCAGGGGAGGAGTACGCATGAGTAAGGCTGAAAAGGGATCATTGTAGGTGAGGTTTGCTGTGATCAGCCAAAGGTTGCCGGAGAAATTGGCTGGGCGGTCATCGCGAATGTAGTCTTGATAACAGTTAGTTTATAAGCATCTGGGTCTTTGGCGGCTAGAAATTTATTGTTTTATCAGTTAAAATAATATATGACTAAGAATAGCTAAGGGTAAACGCAGCAAGAGTCATCTACCAAACGCTAACCGATACGAACGGTACAACGCCAGCTTGAGGGATAAACTCCAAGCCTAGCGAAAAAGAGCTTGTTCATCACTTGCTCAACCATAGAACCCCTTGCTCAAAACACTATACCTGCTCTTCTGTGACCCCTTATACTCTAGCAGCTTACCCTGTTTAAAGTTGTAGGAACGCCAATTCTATGTCAAGCCGAGTGACTAGACTGACAAACTATAAGGATTGAGTTAAGCCAAGAGAACAATGGTTGACTTGATTCTGTAGATGTTGCCATTGGGTAGCGTCCAATCAAACAACATATTTCTTTGTTCCCGTTAAAAATTTTATAGCAATCGATTTTAAAATGCTGCAACCGGAATAAGCGGCTAGATTCCGGACTAACTCGGTATTGGGGTGCTGTGATCTACCGATTGGTACGCTATCCGAACTCAAGCCCCCTTATGTAAGATTTGTGATGAAAACGATTAAACCCACTAACTCGGAAACATCAACCTTTCAAAACAACGCCATCCAACCCCGTCTAATTCTTCAAGCCATTGCCTTTACTCTGATTTTGTCCTTTAGTGCGGGTCATCTATCACCCAAGAATAAAGGGATGACGAATCAGTCTCCTCAGGCGAATCCTCAGCTATCTACGGCAATTGGTCATATTGTTTTGCAACATGCCTCTGAGCATACACGAGTGCCTTCCTCGAAACTCGACCTGGTTGAGGTGCAACCCCATACCTGGTCTGATAATTGTCTAGAATTGGCTGAGGCAGAAGCCTCTTGTCAGCAGATACCTGTATCTGGATGGCAAGTGGCTGTTGCCAAGGGGCAACACCGCTGGATCTATCGCACGGATGCTTCTGGTTCCGTGGTTAAATTAGAAAGCAGTAACGTTGATTCTAGTAAGTAGGTTAGCACGATTTTGGGATCGTCAGCGTATACAAAGGACGAAGGACGAATGACGAATGACGAATGACGAATGACGATCCCCACCGTTAACTTTAATTGTCCCCACCGACTTAAAGCCCTTTCTAATCAGAGACTTCCCAATCCGCTGAAATTTCCGGCGATCGCGCAGGTAGAGGGAAGAGTGCCTGAAACGCCGCCTGACGTTGAGGTGAGGGTTCTGGAGCGTTGTCCCACAGGGTTTCGTAGAAAAAGAATGATACCCCAGCAAATCCTCGCTGACGCACAGCTTCGACTTGCTTTTGAATTTGTGATAACGAAATTGGCTTATTTTTTAATCCGGCTAAAATCCCGATCCCCACAGGGATATGACGCCGCGCCGCCTGCACTTCCGGCTGTTCGAGTTCTGCAATAAACCGATCAAAGTCATTGCGATAAATCTGGACAATCAATTCTTCGACTAAACCCCGACGTTCCCAGGTATACCAATCGGCGAGATAGAATTCATAGGAAAAATCTTGAGGATTGGGAGACAGGGAGATAATCACATCCGACTTTTGCGCTTTAATCGCTCGGAAAAGTTGGGTTAAGTAGTCGGTAATCTGGTTCGCCCGCCAGCGCACCCACTCTGGATCTTTGGGATCACGGGGAGGAGATTGACCTTGATGTTCTTGTTGATAGAGCTTAATTGTCAAGGGATCATAACCAAACTCAAAGGGCAAGCCGAAATGATCGTCGAATTGAATCCCATCAATGTCATAGTTGTTGACTAACTCAACGACTAAATCCTGGATAAACTGTTGCACTTCCGGGTGAAAGGGATTGAGCCAAACGCGATCGTGACTTCCTTCTTGTTTAATCTTCCCACCTTGGCGATTTTGCGTCAGCCAATCGGGGTGACGTTTGGCTAACTCCGAGTCAGCCGGTGCCATAAATCCAAATTCAAACCAGGGAATCACCCTCATATCCTTTTGATGGGCTTGTTGGATGATTTCCTTGAGCATATCTCGTCCTTGGGTTCCCTGATTGGGATCAAGGGATTCATCCAAAGGAGTCACTAGCCTTACCGCCCGCCCAATTTCCTGTTCAGCCACTTGACTAGGGTAGAGGGTATAGCCCCAATTCCAAACGGTAGGATAGACGGTGTTGAAGTTGAGTTGATCTAGGCGTTGAATGGCGTTGGTAATGCCTTGAGTCGAAAATAAGACTTGGCTATCAATATTCGTCAGCCACACCCCGCGTAACTCAGCTTGAGCCGAATTGGGAACTTGAGTATTGACTTTGGCAATGTACTGGGAGGGGATCAACTCAGCGGTTTGAGTCGCTTGGCACAAAAAAGCGGCAATTTCAGCCCGACTAGCGTTTTGGTTCGGCTTGAAGGTTTGCACGCTGGGATAATTAACTACAAGCTGGTTTTCTACAGCGGCTGCGATCGCGCCTTGGGAATAATTGGGAATCGCATTAGCATCTTCAAATGCTGATGTCAAGGTTTCAACGGCAGGTTGCTGGGGAACATACTTCAACCCACTGGCTAAAGAGACTAAGGCTTGCACACGGGGGATCGGTTGATTGGGTTGGAATAGTCCGCCCGGATAACCCGCTAAAAATCCAGTTTGATAGGCTTGGCGAATCGCTTGACTCGCCCAGTGTCGAGTTGGCACATCGGCAAACTTTCCGCCCGTGCGTATCTCTGGCGCATCCGGAAAGGCTTGACCCAGCATAGCGGCAAATTCAGCCCTAGTTACAGGGGCATTGGGTTGAAAACGATTATCTGGATAACCACGAATAATCTGCTGCTGTGCTAACTGTTCAATGCACGATTGCGCCCAATTTCCTTGGATATCACTCAGCCGCGTTTGAGCGTGAGCTAGGGTTGGCAGCCATAAGGCTAAGCAAAAACCAAACATAAACAGAAACATTAACCAAGCCTGATGCCCACAAGCACGGCTAAAAGCAACTAGCCCATTGGCAAAGGCTGTAAATAAGGTTTTGACCAACTGTTTCATAAAAAGAGCAAATCTAGAAATATCACTATTGACGGGCTACACACCTTCCTGATCAGGAATGACTGGCTGAGTTAGGCAAAGGTTGCCAAAGCAACTTATCGCCATTGGCTGTCGGATCAAGACTGGAGTACTCCCAAGACTTACCCAAAAATTTCACATTTAAGGTGTATTTTATGAGTAATATTGTCTTTAGGTCAGGAATCTTAGCCGATCTCCCCCATTTCCTCATGATTGCCCCAGCAGGTTTTGGGATAAAGAACCTTAAACGGCTGAACCCATCTCCATCGGCTAGGTTAACAAAACTTGGCGTTAAATGAGTGGAAAGTTCAGAATGACAAGACGGGGGACAAGAGGGAGCAGGAGGGTTCTAGGTGCGGGAGAACTGGGGAGATTAGCTGGTCAGCTATTTAGAGCCATGCTGCACTAGAGACGTCCGCCCTAGCTCAGAAAATCTGAACTGGATGGAAATGTTAAATTTTATTACAATGGAACGAATTGGGAGACCGACACCTTGTTGTCCTCTATCGGTTTATACGCACTCATCCCCTAAGATTTATTAGAAATTAGGAAGTTGGATTAATTTTTTATTTAAAAATACAAATAATTACTAGGGAAAACTTAGATAGAATCCAAGCATTCAAATTAGGAAAAACTGTCAGCATCTTCCTATGACTAATATAGAAGCACAAGCTTTCAACGCCAATAACGGACAATCCCTGAGAAAGCTTGCCAGAGCAATCATTATGTCCCAAGGTCATTTTGCCCTGATTTTGGTGTGCTGCAAGTTTTCACCCCAACCCCTATCCGTATTAAACCAGTTACAAGAATTCTCTGCACTTCCTATTCAGGGTGTGATGCTGCCTCCCTCCGTGGATACTCTGTTTACGGCAATACGCGCAGCCGTGGATGAACCACCACCTCCGGCTGTCGTTGTCTTTGGTCTTGATTCGGTGGTTGCTGTTGATCAAGTCTTGAGTGCGACTAATCTAGTGCGTGAAGAGTTTCGCAAACAGTTTCCTTTTCCACTTGTTTTGTGGATCGATGATACAATCTTGCAAAAGATGATTCGACTAGCCCCTGATTTTAAAAGTTGGGCAGCGAATCCCCTGCGGTTGGAATGTTGTTGTCACCATAGGGCTTTTCAGCAAACTTACAAGATGGCTTGCGTTCATGGAAGATAACAAATAAGCACAGAATGTGATAAAGCCATAGATGGCTTAATAACTATCAAGATTATTCTGAAAATCTGGTTCATTATTTAAAATTCCACGCTGCGATCGCTAAACATCCCCATCCCAGGATCAAGGCGACTCCCCCCAGTGGAGTAATCGCACCCAGCCATTTAATACCGCTTAAACTTAGGGCGTATAGACTGCCCGAAAAAATAGCGATTCCTACAATAAAAGCAATTCCAGCAGCGATGAGGGGAGATGAGGGAGTTTCAGCGCGAGAAAGCAGCAATGCCACGATGAGCAACGCTAGGGAATGATAAATTTGATACCGACTGCCCGTTTCAAAAATTTCCAACGCCCGTTCACTCAGTTTTTCTCTCAACCCATGAGAAGCAAAAGCTCCGGCAGCAACCGATAAACCCCCGAACAGGGCAGCAACACCTAAAAAAATCCGAGTTATCATTAATTTCATAGATAGGATTTTTATTAATTTCTTAGAGATGTGCCGCACTTTTTAGAGACGTTCCGCCGGAACGTCTCTACTGCTTTTGACGGCTAGGGTGACAAAGGGACGCTAATCGTGCAGCGTGGCGGAAATAATTCACCCATTAACCAGAGACTAAATAAAAGCAGATACCCTAAACAAGTAGCCGCCTGCCTTCTTAAACGAGTCTTTAAGCGCCTTCTACCGCAAGTTGCTTGGGTAAATAACCCAATTCTTCCAGCTTTTGCAAAACTTTGGCTACACTCTCAGATAACTCCTCCTGATCAGTGCGGCATTCCACTTCGGGGTTGAGTGGCGGTTCGTAAGGATCATCAATTCCGGTAAACCCAAGAATTTCTCCAGCACGGGCGCGTTTATATAATCCCTTGACATCTCGTCCTTCACAAGTTGCCAGGGGAGCATTCACGTAAACTTCTAGAAAATCACCAACTTTTTGGCGTACCTCATCTCGAATTGCCCGGTAGGGCGAGATAGCCGATACCAAAACGATTACACCATTGCGGGTCAGTAGGTGAGACACAAAACCGATGCGACGGATGTTCTCGTCGCGGTCTTCTTTGCTAAAGCCCAAGCCTTTAGTGAGATTCTGACGAACAATGTCGCCGTCTAAGACTTCTAGCTTACACTCCTTCTCTTGCAAGGTTTTGGCTAGTGCTTGGGTAATCGTGGTTTTACCTGCACCACTTAGACCCGTGAACCATATCGTTACACCGCGCTGATTCATGATTATTTCTGTCGCTATCCTAAAGCCTACTGTAAGTACAATTTATCCTGTTTTCTCAGGTGAAACACTAATCGTCAAACGTCTGTTTTCTGGAATAACAGCTTGTTTGATGATCAGACTTAGATTTTAACCTGAGTCAAGGAGTTGACAATAGTTTAACTCTATTGTTTCAAGAACCCAACCGACAAAGGTGACATGCTCCCCAACCGAAAACGTTTTGAGCAACTTACAATCGCGAGGCGCATATTGCTGCACCAATTAGCCCAACCTGGGGATTCATCACAATATGAACCGGAACCTTTTCTAGCAGAGGACTGACCCGACCTTTTTCCGTAAAGGTTCGCAAGAAACTACCATCCTGCATCAAGGGCAAAATCTTAGCCGCAATCCCGCCAGCAATATATAGCCCACCGTAGGGTAAGAGTTTGAGTGCTAGATTCCCGGCTTCAGCACCATAAGCTTCCACAAACATTTTTAAGGTCTGTTCACTGAGATAGTCACTCTTTTGCAGTGCTGCTTTAGAAATCTCCGCCGCCGGATCAACGCTTTTCTCACTGCGTCCCATTTCCCGTTCCCAGGTTCTGACGACTTGGGCGATATCTGGGGATTCGTGGGCAAGTTCGCGATCGCGCAAAAACTGGTAAATGGCGACAATTCCTTGACCGGAAACGACTCGTTCAGCGGAAATGCGCTGAATATCGTACTTCTCGCGTAAATATTGTAAAAGTTGGAACTCCAGTTCAGTGCGGGGAGCAAAATCCGCATGTCCGCCTTCGGACGCGAAAACCTGATACCTGTCCTGGTTCTGAATCAGAAATCCTTGTCCTAACCCTGTACCCGCACCAATGACGGCAATTGGCGCATCCGATTGAGGATTAACCTGTTGCAGCGTACATAAATCATCCGCCTCTAAACCGAGAATCCCGTAGCCAACCGCCGCAAAATCATTGAGCAGAGTGATTTTAGCGATCGCGAGTTCTTCCTCTAACCGTCTGGCATCCAACACCCACGCTAAATTGGTCAAGTTAGAGGTATCGTTGACCACAGGACCTGCGATCGCAAAACAGGCTTTTTCAATGGTCAGTTTCCGCTGAAGCTTCTGTCCGGCTTCTGATAGAAACGTTTGGACGATCGGTACTAAATCTGGGAAATCCCGGCTAGAATAACGGGCTTCATGGAGAACCGATAACGATTCCGAGTCTGAATCCTCCACCAGTCGCAAAATTGTTTTAGTCCCGCCGATATCTCCTGCCAGTATTAATGTCATTCTTATACTTTAATGAAATCGAATCACGTCTTCAGTTTGACTCAGGTGGGAAGTATCCCCATTGAGTTCCATCACCCATTTTTCCTCATGACGCACGAGTTTGACTAAACAGCATAAAGCGGCGTTCACTTCGGGTTGACCCGGAATTAATCCCCAGGTCGCACCGACGACTGAAGCACCATGACCCACTAATAAGATATCGTCTCCGAATTCTGTGGTCAGCAGGCGAGCTGTTTGAGCGGTGCGTTCTAGCACTTTCTCATTTGTTTCTGGATACTGAGGGATGACGCGGGAGGTATACCCCGAATCAATACAGGGAAAACGCTGTTGTAATTCCTCAACAGACAGTCGTTCTGGCTCTGTTCTCATCCATTCCGGATTCAGCCATTCACTCAAACCCGCCTCCATCTTAATGGGTAAGTCCAGAATCTGAGCAATTTGGTTGGCGGTTTGTACCGTTCGCAAAAACGGTGAGGCGAAAATATGCTTAATCGTCTCCCCGCGTAATCGTTGACCTAACTCCCGCGCTTGACCAACGCCATCGTCCGATAACGGGGGATCATAAGGACGTTCTGCTGTGTTAAACCAGTCAGGGTTAACAAAGTCGAGGCGATTTCCATGTCGGGCAATCCAGAGGGTTTGAGTCATTTGTCATTTGTCATTTGTCATTCGTCATTTGTCATTTGTCAGGGAACACCTCGGCTTACCTCGACTTCGCTCGGTAACACGCTCGGTGTGTAACAGGGAACAGTTAACAGGTAAGGTAGAGTTTTGAGTTAACTTACTCATCTCCCCCAGCTCCCCCTGCTCCCTCCGCTCCCCCCGCTCCCCCAGCTCTAGATGGACGGCTTTTGATTAAGATATGTTACAATATTTAACGAAGTGTTAGCTAGTGTCAGATATAACGTATGCAATAAGCAGAGGCAAAAATAAATCGAATAGATAGCCAATTCTAAATCTGGGTTAGGGATGGGGGCTTTAACTCACCCAGTCATACACATTTCGAGTCTTCTAATCAATCTATTTCCCCCTATTGAAATAAAACTTAACATTTCTCTCATAGAGAAGCGTTCACCCCAGCCTGAGGTGAACCCTCCTGAAAAGGAGCTTAGTTGCTTGAACTCCACTCATAATATAGATATAGCGATCGCTATGAAAACTGCTCAGACCTCTACAGACCTTGTCCGCACTTACCTCCAAGAAATTGGTCGTGTACCCCTGTTGACCCACGAGCAAGAGATATTATACGGAAAACAAGTCCAGCGTTTAAATGCCTTAGAGCAAACCAAAGAGTCGCTGTTTGAACAATTGGGTTACGAACCAACGCTGTGTGAGTGGGCGAAAGCCTCGTCCCTATCGGAAGCCGAGTTACAATCGTGCATCAGGGCGGGTCAAACGGCTAAGCGCAAAATGGTGGAAGCCAATTTACGTCTGGTGGTTTCCGTCGCCAAGAAATATATCAAGCGTAATGTAGACTTGCTGGACTTAATTCAGGAAGGTACGATTGGGATGCAACGGGGCGTAGAAAAATTTGACCCGACCAAAGGGTATCGTTTCTCTACCTACGCCTACTGGTGGATTCGCCAAGCGATTACCCGTGCGATCGCGGAGAAAGGACGAACGATTCGCTTACCGATCCACATCACCGAAAAGCTGAACAAAATCAAAAAAGCCCAGCGCCAACTCTCCCAGACGCTAGGGCGTGCCGCCACCATATCGGAATTGGCGACAGAATTGGACCTAACACCAAAACAAGTGCGGGACTACTTGGAAAAAGCCCGTCAACCTCTGTCGTTAGATCTACGAGTCGGCGATAATCAAGATACGGAATTAGGAGAACTGCTCGAAGATAGCGGACCCTCGCCAGAAGATTTTGCTACCTATTCAGCTATGCAAGTCGATCTGGAGAAGTTAATGGCGGATTTAACCGAGCAGCAACGTGAAGTGCTAATGCTACGCTTTGGTCTAGTCGATGGTCAACCCATGACACTTGCCAAGATTGGCGATCAACTCAAAATCAGCCGGGAACGAGTCCGCCAAATTGAACGGGAAGCGCTGTCTAAGCTTCGCAAGCGCCAAGCCGATATGCGTGAATATATTGCGGTCAGTTAGTTTGTCTTATGTCATTGGTCATGTGAGACAACCTGATATTATGGGTTCGGTTCCACCTACGTGATTATCATTTATCCCTTGTTAAGTTAGATGGAAGATATAGAGCTATTGCTCGGAGGTAAACGGTGAACAATCAATCTGATCGCGTCCCAGAATTTTTTGAAGGCAATGGAGACAATAATCCTTTGTGGGAGTACGTACAATCGTTGAGTCCAGAAACCGTTTCCCATTTATCCAAACCCACCTCGGCTGATGTGTTTCAGGTCATGGAACGTAATGCGATAGGATTGTTGGGTAATATTCCTTCAGACCATTTTGATGTCACTATTAATACTAGCCGCGAGAATCTAGGACATTTGTTAGCCTCAGCAATGGTCAGTGGTTATTTCCTACGCAAAGCAGAACAACGCATGACATTTGAAAAATCGTTGCAAAAGACCGATGCCTCCGGCGCAGATGCTGGCTAGTGCAGCGCCCTTGGAAATACTTGAGCAGCTTCGTAGATACGATAAAGCTGGGGAAGCTGGGGAATATCTTAGCTGTTCAGTTATTTCTGCCTTCTTGCACTAGGGTAAGAAGGCAGAAGAACAGAAAGTCATCTACAGGAAATAGGATAATTGGGACGAAATCAAAAATCGGCAGACTCATTTGCTGGGCTGCCGATTTCATCTGTAGAAAACCAGCGACAAACTCTCTTAACCTGGTATGCCAACGCCTGTCGAGACTTGCCTTGGCGAGATAGCACCGATCCATATCCAATCTGGATTTCGGAAATTATGTTACAGCAAACCCAGGTGAAAACGGTTATCCCTTATTATCACCGTTGGTTGGCTGAATTTCCCACTATTGAAACGCTAGCGACAGCGGATTTACAGCAGGTGCTTCTGGTTTGGCAGGGATTAGGGTATTACAGTAGAGCCAGAAATCTCCACAAAGCCGCTCAACAAATAATCCAGGACTACGGGGGAATTTTTCCAGATCAACTGAGTGACGTTTTAGCATTACCCGGAATTGGTCGAACCACCGCTGGCGGAATTCTCAGCGCCGCTTTTAATCAACCTGTGCCAATTCTGGATGGGAATGTGAAGCGAATTCTGGCACGATTGGTGGCTTTACCTGTACCACCTGCTAAAGCGACGAAACAGCTTTGGCAACTTTCGGAAACATTGCTTGATCCCGAACATCCTGGCACGTTTAATCAGGCGTTAATGGATTTAGGGGCGACTATCTGTACTCCTAAAAACCCCGATTGTTTCCATTGTCCTTGGCAAAGTCACTGTCAGGCGTACAATCTAGGTATTGCATCTAAGTTACCCATGCGTGAAGCCTCTACCCCCTTACCTCACAAAATCATTGGTGTTGCCGTTATTTGGAACAATCAAGGACAAATTTTAATTGACCGCCGCCCTGCTCAGGGGTTACTGGGTGGATTATGGGAGTTTCCTGGCGGCAAAATTGAGCCAGATGAAACTGTGGCAGACTGTATTAAGCGGGAAATTCGGGAAGAATTGGGAATTGAGATCGAAGTAGGCGATCGCGTAATCACGGTTGATCATGCCTATAGCCATTTTCGCGTGACGTTGATTGTTCATCACTGTCGTCATCTCTCAGGTGTGCCTCAAGCCCTGGAATGTGATGAAATCCGTTGGGTAACTCTAGAGGAAATTGACCAGTTTCCGTTTCCCAAGGCGAATACTCAGATTATTGGGGCATTGCGTCAAGAGGCTGAGAGGATGTAGATGTAACTGCTTGAAACTGGGGACTATAGCGGTTCTCATTTGAGAGTACTACACCCTACACCCTACACCCTACACCCTACACCCCACACCCCACACCCCACACCCCACACCCTGTCTTTTTTGCACTAGGGGCATTTTCCTTCGCTTTATAAAGCTTGTATGAAGTAAGTCTATAGGCGTACTCCTTTAGGTGTATAATTTTTACTTATAGTTTTTGGATTGATAGTTTTGATCAAGTCGCTGGGATCAGGAGAATGTGTCAAATTAGATGTCCTCTCAGTAAGGAAGTAAGCGTTGAGATTCTGAACGAGATGAAGCTATGTAAAGAAGTCAGGCACAATTGAATCGGAAGCGCTCAACTGTAAACCCGGTCACCTGTGCTATCGCTTCGACTTTATCCATCACTGCTTATGCTCCCATCCCATTCATCTTCAAACATCTGATTTCCTTGTGTTTAAGATGTTTCCGCTCCCACTAAGTCGGATTCATTTCTGAGCAATATTTAGCTAATCAGAATCCACTTTTGTTTCCCGTTAAAATAAGTATTCGGACATCAATAAAGTGAAATGTATTAAGTTTTATAAAAAAACAAATCGGTGCGCTTTCAGTGATTAAGTATTTTTACAAAGATTAATAAAGTATAGTTAACTTTTATCCGAATCCTTAATAGCTATAGCTTATCCTACTCCACAAATTCCATGTCCTCTTCTTGCCTGCGTCGTTGAGCGCCGACATTAGGGGCATCTGAGTTTCCTCCAGCCAAGATTTAATATAATTTTTAATTATAAATCCAGAATATGAAGATTCAGTAAAGTTGGTCTTCAAGTCTAGAGAAATTCTAGTAATGCATGTTATTTATATGTGACAGGAGAATTTAATCGAGGTAAAGATTTGTATCTCCTAGAGAGAGTGTGAAGATTGTTTGCTCTCCATATTGCCACCGATAACTATAAATCATTTCTAACTATCGACCTAAACAAGGAGCAAGAAATGTTTTTGATTAACCAAAAACCTCTGACGAGAGTAAAAGAACGCTCGACTAAGAAAAGTCGCTTTCATAAAAGGGCTGTATCTGGAGCAAAAAAAAGCCCTCCTCAGATGAATGTCCTATTACTCGCCCCCCACCCATTTTACCAAAACCGGGGTACACCCATTGCCGTGAACTTGGTTTTAAGAGTGTTGTCTGAACGAGGAGATCAGGTTGACATAGTGACTTATCCAGAAGGACGTGATATTCAGTATCCCAACGTAACCATACACCGGACGCCACGGCTACCCTTTGTTCACAACATTAGACCGGGTTTCTCCTGGAAGAAATTAGTCTGTGATTTTTTCATGATTTTTAAAGTCATCGGTTTGATTTCCCGGAAGCGCTATGATTTGGTTCATGCCGGAGAGGAATCGGTCTTTATTGCCTTAATGCTGAATCTATTCTGCAAGCTTCCCTATGTATATGACATGGATTCTTCCCTAGCGCAGCAGCTTATCGAAAAGTATCCAAAGTTAACATTGCTCAATTCATTTTTGAATTTTTGTGAACGAGTAGCGGTGCAAAAGGCAGCGGTTGTTGTGGCGGTGTGTCAGGCATTAGCGACTGACATTAAAGCCTACAACCCCAAAAATGTGGTCGTTATTCCTGATATATCGTTGTTAAATTGAGATTTAGTCAAAAGGGTGGTGTATGCAAATGCAGAGTAACTTGAGAGTTGAACTAGGAATCAACCATGTACTGCTTATGTATGTGGGAAATCTGGAAACGTATCAGGGGGTAGATCTCCTCCTGGATAGCTTTGCCTTGACTTTAAAGAAAAATAAGTTAGCTGATTTAGTCATTATCGGTGGTGAGGCGTCTGACATTCAGAAGTATAAGCAGCAGGCTAAGCGTCTTGGCATTTTAGAAAAAGTCCATTTTTTGGGACCTAAACCCGTTGATGATCTAGGGTTATATCTAGCACAAGCTGATATTGTCGTCTCCCCTAGAGTCAAAGGGAAGAATACACCGATGAAACTCTATTCTTATCTACACAGCGGCAAAGCTTTACTGGCGACGGATTTGCCCACTCACACCCAGGTGCTGGATAGCCAAATTTCCCTACTGGCAGTACCCAATCCTCAAGCTTTTTCCCAGGGAATGCTGCGTCTGATTGAGGATCGTGATTTACGGCTCAAACTGGGTAGCAGCGGAAAACAATTTATCGAACAGAATCATACCTATCAAGTGTTTTGTCGAAAATTCAATCTTCTCTATGATTGGTTGTATGCAGGATTAGTGGAGGGTGCAACGGGAGCATTAAGCGTAGAAGCTTAGTTGATCAAAATCAGGGTGAGGAGCATTACATCATGAAGAGAAACCTGCTCAAGTTAACCAGAAACACATACGACTTACTGATCATTGGCGGTGGTATCTATGGTGCCTGCATCGCCTGGGAAGCCAGCTTACGGGGTTTATCCGTGGCGTTGGTTGAGAAAGGGGATTTTGCCTCAGCTACCTCTGCTAACAGCTTAAAGACGATTCATGGGGGATTGCGATATCTGCAAAATGCTGATTTTCGGCGTATGCGGGAATCGATTCGGGAACGCAGAACCTTATTACGGATTGCGCCTCACTTAATCCACCCACTCCCAGTTTTGATTCCCACCTATGGACATGGGATGAAGGGAAAAGAAGCCTTGAGTCTGGCACTGGCAGTGAATGATATGATTAGTTGCGATCGCAATCAACTCGATGATCCCCAAAAACATATTCCTAATGGTCGCGTCATTTCTGCTCAAGACTGTCAGCAGTTGCTTCCAGGTATTCCCGACGAAGGGTTAACTGGGGGCGCACTCTTCTATGATGCTCAAGTCTACAACTCAGAACGACTTCCCCTTTCATTTCTCCAGTCTGCCGCACAAGCGGGTGCAGATGTCGCCAACTATGTGGAAGGGGTTGGCTTTCTTAAAGAGGGTAATTGCGTCACGGGTATCAAAGCCAAAGACACCCTCACCGGGAATCACTTCGACATCCGCGCCAAAACCGTCATCAATACCAGTGGTCCCTGGATGAATCAAGTTCTGGGTTGGCTTCAGGGAGAGTCACCATCTGTTAATGTGCCTTTGGCTAAAGCGGTTAACCTCGTCACTTGTCCCCTATTCCAAACCTATGCCGTAGGAATTTCTAGCACTAATAACAATAGTGATCCTAATGCCATCCTGAATAAAGGGAGTCGCTTCCTATTTATTGCCCCTTGGCGAGGCAAATCAATCATCGGTACATCCTATACAATTTGGGATGAGAAACCTGATGATTTACAGGTTACTACAGCAGACATTCAAGACTTGCTGGATCAAATTAACCAGGCATACCCACCCGCCAATCTCACACCCGAAGATGTTGATTTTGTCCATGGGGGACTATTGCCCAGAACCGGAGTAGACTCCCACACGGGAGAACCCCTACTGGAAAAACAGTATCACATCCACAATCATGCCCGTGAAGGATTGCCGGGACTCCTATCAATTATTGGTGTGAAATATACCACCGCCAGAGATGTGGCGGAAAAGGCAGTAGACCAACTGTTTAAATCCTGGGGACAAAGACCACCAAAATCGGTTTCTGATATTACTCCCATTTACGGTGGAGAAATTGAACAGTTTGACACCTTTTTACAAACGGCGCTGACGAATTCCCCTAATGGATTAACTGAGGAAACCATGCGTCGTATGGTTTATAACTATGGGTCTGCCTATCCGGACATACTTAAGTCCCTAGAGGGCAATCTTTACCAAGAACAAGCGCCAGTGGATGAGTTAGCCATTCTCAAAGCCGAGGTGATTCATGCCGTTCGCGAAGAAATGGCGCAAACCCTAAGTGATGTGATATTTCGCCGCACAGAACTGGGTAGCGCTGGCATTCCCGAACCTCGCATTCTCAAGTATTGTGCCGAAACTATGGCAACAGAACTGGGCTGGAGTCTCACCCTAATTGAACAAGAAATACAAGCGGTGAAGGAGGTTAATCAGCATCGATTTCTAACCGTGGTATAAAATCGTTGATAATCAAAATTCATCTCCTGTTTGACCTATGCCATCTCCCCTTGCCCACGCTGTTTCCGGATATGTCTTTGCCAAGTTTTTACCCTTGACTCAACCCAGAACCTCTAGGCGCAGGCGATGGGAAATCCTGTGTTTGTATCCAGTTTTTGTCGCCACTGTTGCTGACCTAGATTTTATTCCTCAGATAATTACTGGAAAATCATTCCATCGCGGTTTAACCCACAGCCTAATTTTTACCCTTGGCTTTAGTCTGATTTTGGCGTTCATACTCCATAACCGATGGCAGTTCTCTTACAAGCAACTGGCTTGGATAACGTTTATTCTCTATGGTTCTCATCTGGTTTTGGATTTTTTTACTGAAGGCAGAGGGATTCCGTTGCTGTACCCGTTTACGGAAAACTTTTTTGTATCTTCAATTACTCTTTTTCCGGGAGTTCATCACTCTAGGGGGTTGTGGCACTACAGTCACCTAATCCCGATTAGTTTTGAATTGGTTTATTCAGTTTTGCTAGTCTGGGGAGTAAGATGGTGGCGATTAGTCAAAGCCAATCCGAGAAGAAATATCTAATTCAACTAAAAAAATGAAATATCCAGATAAATCTTCATTTATTGTATTGCTGCGACGCTTGGGTCAGCTATTACCAGGAAATTATCTGAAAACAACGGTTTACTTAAATTTAGTTTACAAACCTCGTAAGATATTGCGTCGTCTTCTGAATAGTTTTTATCGAATGGATGTAATTTACGAAGTTATTCAGGAGTTTGAAAATCAGTATAGGGGAAACTTTTCTATTCTTGAATTTGGCACAGCCGATGGTTATTCTTTTACGAAAATGCTGTATGCGACCAAGTATCTTGACATGGATAACCGAATCACCGTTCACACCTTTGATTCTTTTGAGGGAATGCCAGCTTCTGTTGATGCAAAAGACAAAGATGTCATTGCAGATGATGGATGGGTTGAGGGTCAATTTAAGGGAAGATATCAAGAGCTTGAAGACTACTGTCGGAGTCACTATAAGAATTACCAAATTCACAAAGGCTATTTTCAAGATACTATGACCGATAAAAATCTCAGTTTCCTGAAAAATAATTTACCTATTTTAGTTTGGATAGACTGTGATTACTATAGTTCAACTCGTACTGTTTTTGATAAATTGATTCCTTACTTGCCTAATGGTTGTGTGGTCTATTTCGATGACTACGATTTCAACTTCGGTTCGCGATTCACCGGAGAAGCCAGAATTGTCTATGAAATTAATCAAGGTGTGTTTGGTGAGGGAATAGAGTTGATTTTGGATCGAGAGCTATCATTAAATTCTAACCGTGTCTACCGTTTCATTCGCTTCGAGTCAGACCTCCATTTTGAGCGATTGTATAAACGGAATTTGGTGAGCCAATTGCGTCAACGAACCAATGATTCACCGATGCCATAAGGGTGGTTAACCAAGGAAACAGTGAAGTATTAGGAAATCAGTATGAAAAAGATATTAGAAAAAGAGTGGCCCCTGTTGCTATTTAATAAATCTGTACTGAAGCAGAGAAAATTCAAAGAAATTACTGCGTTGCTGGGAGAAAGTAATGATTTGCACTGTCTGGACATTGGTTCTGATAATGGTGTAATTAGTTATCTGCTGCGCCAACGGGGTGGCATCTGGAAAAGCGCTGACCTGGATGAACATACGGTTGATTCCATCCGGGGATTGGTGAAAGACAACGTATTTCAAATTAATGGTAGTCAAACCCCCTTTGCCGATAACGAATTTGACCGAGTGGCTATCATCGATTTTTTGGAACATATTCACACTGATGAAGAATTTGTTAAGGAATTATTCCGTATTATAAAACCTGGGGGAGAATTAATCATTAACGTGCCGCATATCAAAAACAGCCTGCTGCGAAAGTTTCGGCTGGCAATTGGGCAGACAGATGAAAAACATGGACATGTCAGACCTGGGTATACGGTGGATGACTTAGTATCCCTGTTGATGGGTCGGTTTAAAATCGTTAATCATAGAACGTATTCCAAGTTTTTCTCGGAAGCCGTTGATACTTTGATGACGTTGACACTTGATGTATTGAAGCGGGGAGGCGCAAAATCTCAGAAGGGTCGAATTGTCACAGGACAAGACATGAAACGATACCAAAAAATGTTCAGGATGTACTCCTTGGTTTATCCGGTTGTTTGGTTATTTTCTAAGCTAGATGCCTTATTATTAGGAGCAAGTGGTTATATGCTGATTGTCAAAGCCAGAATTGATAAGACCTAGGAAATAGTTGGCATAACGTTAGTTGTTCAGGGGCATGAAACAGTGGTTACGACAAATAATTTTCCCGAAACAGCAGATATCGAAACATCCTCGGATGATTATGCATCCCGCTTTGCCGGGGAAATTGGCGCTTGGTTACTCAAGGTTCAAGAAGAAGCAACGTTGCAGATGCTAGCAGCTTATCCCTATGCCAAGATTTTAGATGTTGGCGGTGGGCATGGTCAACTGACGGAGGCGCTGATTCAGAACGGTTATCAAGTTACGGTTTTGGGAAGTGCAGAGAGTTGTCAAGGGCGAATTCAACATTTTGTGGACGCTAATCGTTGTAACTTTAAGGTGGGTAATATTTTGGACTTACCCTATCCGGATAACACGTTTGATATTGTGATTAGCTATCGGCTACTCCCGCACGTCAGTCAATGGAAACCCTTTCTGGCTGAGTTAGTCCGGGTGGCGGATAAAGCTGTGATTGTAGACTATCCAACAGTAAGAAGTGTGAACGCGATCGCACCCTATTTATTTAAGCTGAAGAAAGGCTTAGAAGGCAATACACGACCCTTTACCTGTTTTCAGGAATCAGAACTGCTGGATTACTTTCGGTCTCTAGGAGTCACTCCTATTGACCGTTATCCGCAATTTTTCCTGCCTATGGTACTACATCGGATGTTAAAATCTCCTCGAGTTTCATCGGCGTTAGAAAAATTATCCAGAGGGTTAGGATTAACCTATTGGTTTGGCTCTCCGGTTATTTTGCAGCTTAATAAAAATGGAAATGGAAGACTTCCCTTACAAACTTCCCCCTGATAGCCGTGCTTTAGTCACGGGTGCTACTGGATTTACTGGTTCACTCCTAGTACGAAAATTATTAAAGCAAGGAGTCAAAGTTGTTGCCATTGCCCGCCATACCTCTAATCTCGATGCTTTTAACAATATGGAGATTGAATGGATTCGAGGAGATGTTTTTGATGAAAACCTAATTAACCAAGCCATAAAAGGAGTGAATTATATTTTCCATCTAGTCACTCCATTTCGCGAGGCAAAGTCTCCAAATATTGGTTACTACAATGTTCATGTTTTAAGTACCCAACTCCTGGCAAAGGCTGCCTTAAAACAACCTGATTTTCAACGATTCGTTCACATCTCAACTATTGGCGTTCATGGTCACATTAAGCAGCCGCCAGCCGATGAAAATGCCCCGATGCATCCGGGCGATGTTTATCAGGAGACCAAATTAGAGGCAGAAATCTGGCTAAAAAATTATGCCGCTCAGAAGGGATTATCTGTCACCATTGTTCGACCCGCAGGAATTTACGGTTTTGGCGAAAAAAGGCTGTTAAAAATTTTTAAATGGGTTTATCGCCAGTGGGTACCCGTTATTGGGGAGGGCAATAATTTGTTGCACTTTATCCATGTCGATGACTTAACCAACTTTTTGATTTTAGCTGCAACCCATCCCAAATCTGACGGAGAAGTTTTTATCTGCGGGAGTCCAGAAGCTATATCATTTAAGAAAATGGTCTCAATTATTAGTGACTATTACGGAAATTCAGTAAAATTCATCAAGTTTCCGGCTGCTCCTATGTTTGCCTTAGGTTATCTCTTTGAAGTGATTTGCCGTCCTTTGGGTATAGAACCCCCTATTTATAGGCGGCGATTAGCCTTTTATACCAAAGACCGCTCGTTTAATACCAGTAAAATGAACAACTTATTGGGGTTTGTACCAGCGCATTCGGATGAAGAAGGGCTAAAAGAACTAGCAAAATGGTATCTTGATCAAGGATGGATTAAATAGAGCAGTATTGTTACAGTTAAAAGACGTTATTTCCCAAAAAACACCATGTCATCTATTCGATTAATCATTGTCAAGTTTCTTCAAAAAACAAAACTGAATAAGTTAGCTCACAAAATTTATTACTCTTATTTTCACGGCTTTAATCCAGCAACTAAAGAAATTATATCGGCTCTGGAAATTGCGTTCCAAAAATCTAGTGAATTAGGCACTATAAACCAGGGAGATTATTACGAATTTGGCATATTTAAAGGCTATGCTTTTTGGTATGCTCAAAGAATTGCTAATCAGCATAATTCAAATAAAATGAATTTTTGGGGATTCGACTCTTTCCAGGGTTTACCACCAGTGAAAGAGAAAGACAAAACCCAGGAAGAAATATTTTATCAGGGTCAATATAGCTGCACAAAAGATAAAGTAATAGATAATTTGAAGAATCAGGGAGTTAATTGGAACAGAACTTTTCTAATTGAAGGTTATTTTGAAGATTCACTAAAAGAAGAACTTAAACAAAAGCACTCGATGAATAAGGTTGCAGTAGCCTTAATTGATTGTGACCTTTATTATTCAACTGTAGAAGTGCTTAGTTTTATCGAAAATCTAATCATGGACAAAACTATTCTTATTTTTGACGATTGGAATTGTTTTGATAAAGACAATGAAAGAGGTCAACGAAAAGCGTTTAGAGAATTTCTGGATAAAAACCACAATTTGTCAGCCGAAGAACTATTTTCCTATGGTTTATATGGTCAAGCCTTTATTTTATCAAGCTGACAATTTAATTATCTAAACAAAAGGAATCAGTATGGTAGCACCAAAAACAAGAAAGCTAGTCTCTAAAACCCCCTTAACTGAACAACTGAGTCAAACAGAATCTTCTGTATTAAAACGGTATCAGAATAAGGTTTTGGGAAATGATAAATTTTTCCCTTTATTAGAATATGAATTAATAACATTTTTGTTTGGTAATCTTTCCGGTGGTTTAGGGTATTTACTCCGCAAACGTTTTTATCCCCACCTTTTCCAGAGTGTGGGTAACGGGGTGATTTTAGGAAAAGGCATTATCTTGCGTCATCCTGGACAGATTAACCTCGGACATCGCGTGGCTATTGATGATTACGGACTCTTAGATGCTAGTGGTGCAGGAGAGGAAGGGGTTCACCTAGCAGATGATGTGATTGTCTCCCGAAATTGCGTCATACAGGGTAAAACGGGTCCAGTAATAATCGGTGCTAAAACCGATATTGGCTGTAACACGATTCTCGCCTCTACCACAGGAATTTCTATTGGTCGTTCTGTGTTAATTGCTGGTAACTGTTACATCGGTGGTGGACGCTATCTATCAGACCGTTGGGATATTCCGATGATGGAACAGGGACTATACTCAAAAGGACCCGTTGCGATCGCGGATGATGTCTGGTTAGGTGCTGGCGCTATTGTACTGGATGGCGTTTCTATTGGCAAAGGATGTATTGTTGGTGCAGGTGCTGTCGTGACTAAAGATCTTCCTGATTATGCGGTTGCGGTGGGAGTCCCTGCTCGAATCATAAGTAACCGCAAAGAAACCAAAGATAAGTAGGGTTCCTCTCGAGTAGTATTGATTCCAGCTTTTCGTCAATTTTAGGTTATTCAATTTATATACAATGTCCTTGTAAACTCTCTAAAAGGTCATCCAATGAATAACGATTCAAAATCAATCACTTCTTCAAAAAATTCTGAACGTCCTATTTTTATTTTTGGGTGTCCACGTTCTGGAACATCTTTACTGAGCCAAATTCTCAATAGTCATCCGAGAATTGCCATACCATACGAATCCCATATCTATAATACTTTTTTTGCTTGGTTAAAATACTACGGGGATCTAGAGGTTGCTAAGAACCGAGAACGTTTGGTGGATGACATATTTAGTACAGATGTCTTCAATGACTGGTTCCCTGCCCCTAACCGTAATCATACCTTAAACTATATCCACAGATATGATTTTCATGGGGTTTTTGAGGCTATAATGTCGGCATGGGCTAACGCTCAGGGAAAACAACGTTGGGGAGAAAAAACTCCTGCCCATCTTTTTTACTGGCGCGAAATACTTGATGGATTTCCTAATGTACAAATTATCCATATTGTTCGTGATGGACGTGATTGTGCATTGTCTTGGAAAAAATCGCGTATGGGACCTAAGCATATTTATCCTACAGCTCTAAAGTGGGTAAAACATTTGGAAACTATTGATGAGTTGAAAACCGTTTTAAAACCAGACTCCTTTTCTGAGATTAAATACGAAGAATTAGTATCGAATACAGAGTTTACTGTAAGAAAAATTTGTGACTTTTTAGAGGAAAAATATACCCCCAAAATGCTCAATTATTATAAAGACAAAGTTCCTTATAAAACTGATAAGCAAAATCTTCAAAATTTAGCTCGTCCTATTATTGCAAATAACGCCGAAAAATGGCGAACAAAAATAACAAACCGACAACTTCAAATTTTTGAAGCGATCGCAGGTTCTACATTACGCAAATATGGCTATGCTACAGAATTAGAATCTCCTACTATTTCAACCTTAGAACAATTTAAATATCAGTATATTGAGCATCCACCTTTGAAATTGTGGGCAATGCTAAAAAATACAAAAGGTCAAATTGATGGTTTAATACAATTGAAAATTTATCTAAAAATTAGATTTGGGCTATAAGCTTTGGAATACTAAACTTAGTTTTTCCTTCTATATAACCCTTTATTTATTAATCATTGTATAGGCAATGCTTAGGATAAATTTTGACCACCGCAATTTCGGTAAGCCTAAATTAGTAAAATTTCATCAATGTAAACCTATGTAATCGGTTTTAAGAAGCGATCGCGGCGCATCAGCACCACTATCGCGACAATACTGGGAACCATTAAGCCCAACCCAACAATTGGTGTCAATCCATACAGAATCAGAGATGGAATTGCCGTTATCAGCCAACTAATGACAGCAATAATGCCAAGGCATTTGCTGATATGCTGATACTCCATGCGGTTCATTAGGTATAGACCAATAAAACACAACATAAGTTCACTCAATAAAGTTGCTATGGCTGCACCAACACCTCCTAGATAAGGAATAAGAAGAAAATTGGAAATCACATTAGTCATTGTTGCTCCAAACATAAGAGTAGGCAGTTGCTTTTCTCGCCCGGTAGCTTGAAGTAACTTTTGCACTAAGGTGCCAAACATTTTGAAACTCAAGCTAGGTAGCAGGATAGCCAGAGGTTTGACAGCAGGAGCAAAGGCTTCGCCATAAATAATTTGTACTAACATAGTTTGGGTAAAACCTGCCACAACAATCACAGGCAAAGCTATCCCTAAAAGCAGGCGCGTACACTTATAAATCTGCTCTGGAAGTTTTTCAGGTTCGTTGGCATAATATCGAGCAAATCGAGTGAAGGCAACATAGAAAATAACTTGTGGCAACTCAGTAAAAATTTCCAGCATCCGGTACGCTGCACTGTAGAACCCCGCTTCCCCGGTAGGAGCTAATCCCTTGAGCATAACCACATCAATCTGATAGTAAAGAATCCACAGAACCCCAGACAGCGCAAATGGGTAAGCTGTCCGAACAGATTGCCAAAGTCCATTCAGGCTTAGAGGTAACCAGATCGAAGTTTTCCGACTCAGGTAAACCAGCAACCCCACAATATCCAGGAAACGGACAAGAACAAACGTTCCGACTACCCATACTAAATTTTTCGATAGAAACAGAACGACACATGAAAGCAGCACAGCGAAAAATCGCTCTATGGCTACGGAAACCGTTTCGCTTCTAAACCATCCCATTCCTTTAAGAACACCGCGTAGCGTCATTTTTACACTACGACAAAGTTCTGCAAAAATGACTAAGTAGCAGACAATTAAACCCTCACCTTGGTAACCTAATAAACGAGCGATGGGAAAGAGAAGGATAAGAACGAGCAGAAAGCTTAATCCCTCAACAATCAGAAACTGACCTGTCGATTTAGACCCTTCGACTGGGTTAGCTGCTACCTCGCGAGTCAGTAGTGCTGGAAATCCAAACTGGATGAGCAGGGAAAGGATAGCTCCCAACGCAACAGCAGCCGCGAAAATCTCATATCGCTCAGGCCCGAGGA
Organism: Coleofasciculus sp. E2-BRE-01; assembly: GCF_040221695.1. Lineage (NCBI taxonomy): Bacteria > Bacillati > Cyanobacteriota > Cyanophyceae > Coleofasciculales > Coleofasciculaceae > Coleofasciculus > Coleofasciculus sp. E2-BRE-01. The sequence continues at coordinate 112,732 of NZ_JAVKEA010000022.1, forward strand.
CGCGAGCGAGAATAATATAGAAGGCAAACGTCAGAGCGAGAGTTGCTTCTCCGATTAAAACGTAGAGATAGGACAGATCCAAACGACTAAGTAAATTTCTCACAGTCAGTTAAAGTGATTTAGATTACATCCCTGAACGTTCAGCAATACCTCTAGGAAAGCCCAGGATAGCTATTTCCAAACAGTAGGCTGCTGATTGTAAAATTTCATCCTTACCTGTGGTGTCGTGAAAATAACATCTAGAGAATGAAAGTATCTTTTTTACGTGGAAAAATTCTTTTCTCAGGATACGAGCAGTTCTTCCCTTTAAACAACCAAAGAACAAGAAGTAGTCGAGGTAATATGTTATCGTAAATAACGCCTGAACAGACTCCCACTTTCCTGTTTAACTGAGCAGTATTGCATCTAATCTTGTATCGAGGACGATTCATGGTCAATCGTTTAACCAGTCGCCCACTTCTTATTGCAGGTTTACTTGTCGTCTTCATTGCGCTTGCACCCATTGTCGTGCTGTTCACCCAACCACCCACTTATCTCTCCCCAGCGCAACTGCTGACTGATCCGTTTCTACAATTGCCCACTGACACCTCTGTGCGTGTAGTTTGGTTTACAGAATTTGCTGGAACCCGTCATAGTGTAGCTTATGGAAAAGGACTGAGGCGGGTTGCGATCGCGAATACCACCAAACTCACTCGTACCCGGGAAGACCAAAAGTCCCGTGTTGGAGAACAAACCGAAGATGCTCTAGTTTACCAAAAACCGACGCCAAGGGATATCTGGCGACATGAAGCCGAGGTAATGGGACTCACTCCGGGTGAACGAGTTCCCTATCAAGTAACCAGTGTGCGGAATGATGGACAAATTATCAAGAGTAACCCCTTTACCTTAGCCGCCGCACCTCCCCCTGATACCCCCCTGAAAATTCTGCTCACTTCAGATCATCAACTCATGCCCATGACAGCCGCTAATTTACAAAAGGTAGCAGAAACTGTGGGTAAAGTGGATGCCATTTTTCTGGCGGGAGACTTAGTAAATATTCCCGATCGCGCTTCAGAATGGTTTGATGATAATCGTGGCGGTGCTTTCTTTCCCGCGCTTCAGGGACAGGCTGACTATAAACTGGAAAAGAATAACATTACTAACCGCTACACCGGGGGTGAGTTAATTCAACATGCGCCCTTATTTCCCGCCACAGGAAATCACGAGGTTATGGGACGATTTTCTACAGATAGCGGATTAAATGACCAATTCAATGACCCAATTCCTCGCCAAGCTGCCACCGAATTTTATCAACAAACGTTCGCCCAGTCGAACTCGAATACCCCTCTCATTTTACTCAAAGATCATTCCTTTAATACCGACACCTACAACGAAATTTTTACGCTACCGGGAAACGAGAACTATTACGCCATAACCTTTGGTGATATTCGTCTAATTTCCCTGTATATTACCAATATTTGGAGAACTCCCAGCCTCAAACCGAATGCTAAAGGACGATATCGGGAACGAGAAGCGGATTTAAATGATCCCACGGCTTGGGGATATGGACAGCATATTTTTGAACCGATTAAACGGGGAAGTCCTCAGTATAACTGGCTCAAAGCAGAACTCAACAGTCCAGAGTTCCAACAAGCCAACTATAAAATCGTCATGTTTCACCATCCTCCCCACTCTTTAGGAGACAATATTGTCCCACCTTATACTGACCCCATACAAATTATAGAACGAGATAGAAATGGAACGATTACGGCGGTGCGTTATGACTATCCCCCCCAATCCGATTATATTCGGCGGGATGTGATCCCCTTACTCGAAACCGCAGACGTACAACTGGTTTTATATGGACATTCCCATCTATGGAATCGCTTTGTAAATCCTCAGGGAATCCATTTTCTGGAATCATCCAATGTGGGGAATACTTACGGGGCTTACCTGGGCGAAAAACAGCGTAAAGTGCCAGAGGGTAAAGACTACGCGGCTACAGGCGATCCCAATGGATTAGAACCGATTATGCCAACAATTGCACCCTTGCGGGGGGAGGATAACCAACCCTTACCGTATATTGCCAGTAACGATATCACCATATTTAGCATCTTAGACACCAGCACAGGAATCGTCAGAAGTTATCGTTTTGATACCAGGAAACCCGACTCAGACATAATCAAGTTTGATGAATTTCAAATCGCCCCGGTTCGTAGGGTGCGTTAGCGAAGCGTAACGCACCTTTACCCTGGGGTACAAGAAAATATAAAAAAGAAAATTCGTGAACAAGGCGTTAGACAACCTATGGCATTTACTGACTTCAAATCCCTGGCTCAAGTTCAACAAGAATACAATATCAAGTATTCAGAAGAAAGCTTTATTTCATATATTAACTTGAACCCTTCGGATAATTTTCGTAACGAATTTGAATTTAACCTAGAAAATATAGATGTTTTTATATCTGAAGCCTCTCGCTGTGAGAATGTTATTTATCCAATCTTAAGAGAAGTCTATAAAAGCTTTGTTGATAAATACACACTCTGGAGTCATAAGTCTATTACCTATGATCATAAACTCACAGGCACACCTGATTATTTAATATCAACAAAATCAGAACTCGGAAAAACCATACTGGGTTTACCGCTTGTCGTCGTTGTTGAAGCCAAACAGAATAACTTTATTGAAAGGTGGGGGCAATGCCTTGCGGAGTTAATTGCCGCACAGAAGATGAACCAGAATGAAACACAACCTGTCTATGGCATTGTTACCGATGGAGAATTATGGCAACTGGGGCGACTTGTGGGGGATGTTTTTACGAAAGAGAAAACCCGAATAGCTATTACAGATTTAGATAAGTTGTTTGGCGCGATCGCGTTTTTGCTAGCTGACTTTAAAAGGCTAGAGATTAGCTGATCAAAACTGTGATAGATTTTGCTGATCGTATTGATGACATGATGCAACAACCTCAGAAAAATGTTCTCTTGACCAATTGGTGATCGCATTGAATTAAATTCACAGGAATTCAGTTACCGTTGTGGTGGGCAAGAGCAACGAACAATAATATAAGGGTAGGTTGGTTTATAACTCTTGCCCACCCTACCTAAAATCTTTTGAAACCTGCGTAGGCAGGTTTTGTTTGTGTAGCTGCGGTTTCAACCGCCCCGTTGAGAATTGGACTTACACATTAAACCGAAATAGCATCACATCGCCTTCTTGCACCACATACTCTTTCCCTTCCGCCCGCACTAATCCTTTGTCCTTCGCCGCATTCATTGATCCAGACGTGACTAAATCATCATAACCAACCGTTTCCGCCCGAATAAACCCCCGCTCAAAATCAGTGTGAATCGTACCAGCCGCTTGGGGGGCTTTCATTCCGGCTGTAATCGTCCAAGCCCGGGTTTCTTTGGGTCCCGTGGTTAAAAAGGTGCGTAATCCTAACAACTCATAAGTAGCCCGAATTAAGGATTTTAATCCCCCTTCTTCCACACCTAACGACTCCAAAAAATCGCCCCGTTCCTCTTCGGGTAACTCAATTAATTCTGACTCAACTTGGGCTGAAACCACCACAACTTCTGCCGCTTCAGAGGTTGCCACTTGGCGCACTTGTTCCACCCATTCATTCCCAGAGGCTAAATCATCTTCTGACACATTCGCCGCATAAATAATCGGTTTTGCACTCAATAATCCTAACGGCTTCACCGCCTCGGCTTCGTCTTCGGTTAAACTAATATTTCGCGCCGATTTACCTTCATTCAATCCCGCACTCAACTTTTCCAAGGCTTCCAGTTCCAACTGCGCCTCTTTACTCGTCCGCGCCTGCTTGCGAGTGCGTTCCATGCGGCGTTCTACTTGGGCTAAATCCGCTAACGCAAGTTCCAGATTAATTACGTCAATGTCACGTACTGGATCAACGGAACCGGAAACATGGATAATATTCTCATCATCAAAACAGCGCACCACATGGACAATGGCATCCACTTCCCGGATATTGGCTAAAAACTGGTTCCCGAGTCCCTCGCCTTTACTCGCCCCCTTCACCAATCCGGCAATATCGACAAACTCAACCCGAGTTGGCACAATTTGCTCAGAGGTGGAAATCTTCGCCAGCACAGACAACCGTTCATCGGGTACAGCGACAACCCCAACATTCGGCTCAATCGTGCAGAAGGGAAAATTCGCCGCATCTGCTTTAGCATTGGCGACGAGGGCGTTAAATAAGGTTGATTTGCCTACGTTGGGCAATCCCACAATTCCGGCTCTTAGCATGTCAGCGCAATATGGAAACGATTTAAGGAGTTCTAAACGTGGTTAAAATTATCGGTCGTAAACCCTTGGGTACTCAACCAGTCTATGACATTGGCGTCCAGCGCGACCATAATTTTCTGCTCTTCAATGGCTCAGTGGCGTCCAATTGCTTTAACAAGTCCCACTCCACGGCGTATGCCTATGTTACCTATCAGACAGCGTTTCTGAAAGCCAATTATCCGGTGGAGTACATGACAGCGCTGCTGACAGCCAGTAGTGGGAATCAGGATAAGGTGCAGAAGTACATCGCCACCTGTACCACCATGGGCATCGATGTCTTGCAGCCGGATATTAACCGATCGCATGTCGATTTTACCCCAGTCTCTGGCAAAATCTTATTCGGATTCTCGGCAATCCGGAATTTGGGCGAGGGGGCGATTGATAATATCCTTCAGAAACGGGATAAGGACGGGGATTTTCAGTCATTAGCCGATTTTTGCGATCGCGTGGAGTTGCGGGTGGTGAATCGTCGCGCCTTGGAATCCCTGATTTACTCCGGGGCGTTTGATCGCCTAGAACATAATCGCAAACAACTGATTCACGATTTAGAGGTGCTGATTAGTTGGGCGCAAGATCGGGCTAAGGATCGAGAGAGTGGTCAAATCAATATCTTTGATATGTTAGGAAACACGGATAATAACGATAGTGATGGGAATGAGGCATGGAAAGCTGCTCCGAAAACCCCGCAGGTTGAGGATTTCTCGGCTCAAGAAAAGCTACAGCAAGAAAAAGAATTACTCGGCTTCTACGTCTCGGATCACCCCCTAAAATCCGTGCGTCCAGTCGCCAATCAGGTGCTGACTCCGATTAACCTCAACGAATTAGGCGATCAAAATAAACGCACCATCCTGAGTGCCATTGTCATGCTGACGGAGGTCAAATTTCACAATACCAAAACAAGTGGCGATCGCATGGCATTTGTGCAAATGGAAGATCTCACCGGTCAAGCCGATGGCGTTATTTTTCCGAAAACGTTTGAGCGGATTAGTTCCTTAATTGAAAAAGATGCCCGTCTAATTGTTTGGGGTAAGGCAGATGAACGAGATGAGAAAATCCAGATGATCATCGAAGATGTCGAACCCATTGAAACGGCACAAATGATTATCGTGGAACTAACCCCCCAGCGCGTGGACACAGCCACCCTGAAACGTCTCCAATCGATTTTGCAAGAACAATCTGGGGAGAGGAAACCGCAAAAAGTGCCAGTTATCGCTAGGGTTGGGGCGTTAAATCAGAGTCAATTTGTGCGCTTTGATCCTAAATACTGGGTACAAGATTATGAAGGTATGGTTGACAGGCTGAAGTCGGCGGGATTTCAAGCTCGCACCAAGGCGTTGGCGGACAATCATTAGGGAATGCGATCGCCTCCAAGTCAAGATAATAGGTCAAGATAATCTGTAGGGGCGGGTTTAGGAACTAACCTATCGACACATAACCGATAACAGTTCAAAACCCGCCCTTTCCTAGTGCATCCTGGCAGAAATAACTGAACAGCTAACATCTCCCCCAGCTCCCTCTGCTCCCTCTGCTCCCCCTGCTCCCTCTGCTCCCTCTGCTCCCTCTGCTCCCTCTGCTCCCTCTGCTCCCCCTGCTCCCTCTGCTCCCTCTGCTCCCTCTGCTCCCTCTGCTCCCCCTGCTCCCTCTGCTCCCTCTGCTCCCTCTGCTCCCCCTGCTTCATCGTAATCTACAAAGCTGCTCAAGTATTTCCGCAGCGCTACACTAGGGCATCGGTCAAGAAGAAATTGCTAGATTTACAATCTTTTTACAACCGAAAGAGCCGTCTTTGCCATTCCTTCATAGTTTTTCACTTAGGATGATCGACAGATAGCAAATGATTAAGTGGGACAAGCATCATGCCCGAATATCAATGGAAGCTGACGATCGTCGAACGCAACCTATTATATTCCAACTGGATCACTTTGATGCCAGAGGCACAAGAGCGAATGTTAGAGGAAGCTGAAGAATTGCTCAGGGACTTACCGCTATTAGATAAACAACGATTACTGACATTTTTGGCAAGCCTTAAAGGTACCGAAAAACATTTGCATTATAAAATTCAGCAAATTGTTAGCCATCATATTCAAAAAAATGCACACAATATTATCGGGAGAACATTGCTCTCTAGTAATGCCATATAACCGATAGAATTGGATTGACATCCGCCAAAAACCCTGTAGAGACGCGCCATGGCGCGTCTCTACTGTCCCAGTTAGCGGTCGAGACTTTTTCGGCATACAGACCTACACTTAGATGTAAGGAAAGTTTCCTAACCGTCAGTAGTCGCAGAGGCAGTTCAAGATGGTACTCTCCGTCTTCCCTATCTCTGGGATTAGTTTGATTAGGGTTATCTACCGTTAACGATTATGCTGTCACCATTTTTCATACTATTCCTCTATGCTTCGCTTTGGGTTTGGTTTTTTGGTGGATTTACGGCTAAAAAGCCAGAGAAAAAAAAGACACCCGAAGAACTATTGGGAGAATCACTGTCTAAATACCTTTCTTCCTTAGACATTCCCAAAAAGAGTTAACCGATTAAGTTGACAAATCTCCAATACCTTTAGACAGACCCCACCCTAACCCTCCCCTTACCAAGGGGAGGTAACTCAAATGGCTTTAATTTAGGGGGTTAATGTCACTGGACTTGTAATTCATTTAAACTCTATTTCAACAAGTCGCTGTAGTAAGTCCGCCTCTTGAATCATTGCCTGACGAATCCGGGTAATCATATAGGAGGCGGTATTCTTGTTGACTCCAATCTTTTTCGCTAACTGACGCACACTAATCCGTTCCAGAGGATTGAGAACCAGATAAATTGCCAGAACCCATTTTTCTAAGTCAACATGCGTTTTGTGAAACAGAGTCCCAACTGTAACGCTATATGAAGTAAAGCATTCGTTACATTGATATCGACGTTCCTTTTTTAAGCGTCGAGAATGAGTTGATTGGCAATAGGGGCATTGGGGATACTTACCCCACCGGATTTGTTCCAGACGGGCAAGATAATTATCGTTTTTGTGGCTCATCTTTAGTTCCAAAATATGATGAACCAAAGATGAACCATAAAACTCCAATAAATAGGTGTTTTATGTCATATAGTGTTGCAGAAAAATGCCAAGGCGGATTGCCTCGGCACTGAATTAACTCGTTCTACTATTTCTGGGATTGAAGTGGAGAACAATGATGTTCGTTGTACTAAGAAATATTAAACAATGTCAAATTTTGACTATTTTCCGTTTCTTCTTCCCTTGTCCTTATGCTCAACTTGAATGGTGTCTGACTACTTAGCGTAAGGTATCGAGCCAAGCCATATCATCTTCATTCAAGGCGGGTTCTGGCGGCATCGAATAGTCAACCACCAAGTCAAGGGCGGCATCCTGATAGGCTTGTTCAAGTAAGGCAGCCAAATCGATCGCAGGTTCAACGTCTGCGGCGCTCAGGGGTAATAAAAAGACGGGTATTGGTTCCCGCAAATCAAAGGGATAGCGTTCTGCAGCAGGTCTTTCATTGGCTCGACTGACTAAGATTTGATAGTCTGCTTTACATCCACCTTCCAGAGGCATGGATTCACCACTTCTGAGCAGATCAATTTCGACCAAATGGGTTTGGCTGCTGAGTATAGTTTGACGCTTTTTGAGGTACTGCGATCGCCCTTCCCCTGATCGTTTATTCTTGGGTGATAGCACTTCAATAACCGTAATAACCTTGCGAGTAGCCACTTCGCGAATTTCCAAAAAGCGTTCGGTTACTTCTTCGAGCATAGGTACCGCCACGCGCTCAGGCTGGCTCAAAACGGCGGCTGAGGTAGAGGTTGTAGTGCGATTAGGGGTTTGCTGAATCACCGTTGTATCAGGAATACCCACTAAAACAGAATCTAGGTAAACCCGCTTATCGACAGCCGCCCGATATTTGGGGTTAAGTACTGGGTTGAGTGTCCTCATTAGCCCACTAATCAACCCGTAATGGATTTCGGGCCAAATGTCTGGTCGTTCCAGGTAGGGGTTCATGCCAGGAAAATTAGGTTGACTGGTCATATCAAGTCCGGTAGCGTCGGTTGTGTATTACTTGTAAGTTTTGAGGGGTGTAGGGGCGGGTTTCACTACTATCGTTTCTTGTTGACCCAGATGCAACTAAACCCGCCCCGATTAATCCTGGCGTGACCCAGCTAAAATTGTGGAATAGATTTGACGTTTAAACCGGGCGCAAGCCTTGCGCCCCTACAATTCTAATCCACCAAATCAGGTGTACCACGCCACTAGGACATGGTTTTGATTTAAATTTGGCTTTCTTTGACTAACTCTTTGGCTGTATTGGCGAGTTTTCTGGCTAAGGTAGAATCACCTTGTTTATCAGCAATAACTGCCATGGCTTGAAGCACCTCCGCATTCGTAACACCGCGTTCCTGCATTCCTTTGACTTCATTTTCAAGGTCTTGGGCTGAGGGTTTGATTGTTTTTTTTGATTCGGTCAAGGGTTATCTCCTAATCACGTATAAATTTGTTCACCGCATATCATAGCCAAACAGATTCGGATTAACCTCTCCTAATTCCAAATCATCTAAGCCATACTCGACCCAACGCCGATCAACCATAGCGGCGACATCCGCATCGGATTCCAATGGTTCGCCCCATTCATGTTCCGTTTCGGGAGGAATTTTAGTCGTTGCATCAATCCCCATACGTCCGCCTAAACCAATCTTTTCACTGGCAAAATCTAAGCTATCAAAGGGCGTATTCGGCAGAATAAAGACATCTCGCGAGGGGTCTACTTTGGAACTAATTGCCCACACCACTTGACGCGGATCACGGATATTAATATCTTTATCCACAACAATTACGAATTTGGTGTAGGTAAATTGGGGTAAGGCACTCCAAAAGGCTAAAGCTGCCCGTCTCGCTTGTCCGGGATAGGCTTTATCAATGGAAATAATCGCGGCTTTGTAACTGAGGGCTTCCATGGGGAGGAAGAAGTCCACAATCTCGGATACCTGTTGGCGTAAAATTGGCGTATAAATCCGATTGAGTGCGATCGCCATCATGGCTTCTTCCTTGGGGGGACGCCCACTGAAGGTGGTAAGATAGATGGGGTTTTGGCGATGGGTCATGCAGTGGAAGTGAATCACTGGGGAATCTTCGACGCCGCCGTAATACCCCATGTGATCGCCAAAGGGTCCATCAGGTAAGACTTCCCCTGGTGTGATTGTCCCTTCTAAGACAAACTCGGAATCAGCCGGGACTTGTAAATCTAGCGTCTTGCACTTTGCCAGTTGCACCCCAGAACCGCCGTAGAGTCCCGCAAACAGCCATTCGGAAAGGTCTACAGGAATCGGCGTGGCGGCTGCCATAATAATTAAGGGGTCAACCCCTAACGCGATCGCAATTTCTAGTTTCTTGCCATTCTGCGCCGCTTTGCGTAGGTGTCTCGCCCCACCCCGTACTGATAACCAATGAACACTCATGGTAGTCCGGGATTGGAGTTGCAGACGGTACACACCCACATTAGGAGTACCCGTTTCGCAATCTTTGGTAATCACCAACCCCAAGGTAATAATTTTGCCCGCATCCCCTGGATAAGGACGAATTAGGGGCAGTTTATTTAAATCTAGGGCGTCTCCTTCCACCACCACTTGCTGACAGGCGGGGAAAAAATCGCGTCCTGGTTTGGCTTTGACAACATCAAATAAAATCTTGCCAAACTCCACCGCCTGGGAAATTTTCTTCGGTGGTTTCGGCTGTTGCAGCATTCCCAGCTTTTTCCCCAATGTTTCCAACTCTTGGGGATGTTCCTTATGCATCGCCCAACACACCCGTTCCTCTGTTCCCATCAAGTTGATGGCGACGGGAAATGATGAACCCTTGACATTCTCAAATAATAGTCCGGGTCCCCCCGCCTGTAGCATCCGATTGGATATCTCGGCAATTTCTAAATCCGGGTCAACCAACGCCGTAATCCGGCGTAATTGTCCCCGTTCCTCTAAAAGCTGGATGAATGCCCGCAGATCTCTCGCCATAGTTAATTAAGATGTGTAAAGCTTTTTCTTTCTTTTATTATGGATGCATACGCCATCCTCTGTGCTACTTCGTGATATGTCTGATCCGTCCAGTGCGCCATTGGCAACTGATACAGCAATTATTGATCAAATATGCGATCGCGTTTACCAAATCGTCCTGGATATTCAACAGCAGCATCCGGAACTCCTCAAACAAAAGTACAGGATGACTCCCTGGCGTAATCCGCAGATTCAATCTGCCTTCATCACGAAGCTAAAAGCTAGACTGACTCAAGCTGAGGACGAGGAAACCAAACTGATAAACCTACGGCGTTTCCTAGAAATTTTACTCCTTCCCAGCTATTTTACCCAACCCAGTTTTGGTGAACTGACTCAAACCTTACAGTCTTTAATTCCTCAAACTTCCCCATCAGCGTCGCTGGAAGTGGTCAGTTCAGATAGTTCTGAATCTGTCTCCTCTCCGGCTTCAGTGACTAATGATTCCCCAGGTATTGCCATTCTTTTACTCGACGCCGAAAACCTACAACTTGATATCGAAACTGAAAGATTCCTGGCAAAACTCTGTACCTATCCGATTCAAATTAAAGTTGCCTTTGCCAATTGGCGCAGCCTCGGTAAAAAAGACGCAGAATTCCACAGTCGTGGATATGAACTGATTCACGTTCCACTGGGGAAAGATAGTGCCGATGTGAAAATGGCAACAGTGGGATCATCAATCTTTATCCATTACCCCAATACTAGGGAAATATTAGTTTGCTCCTCAGATGGCGTGATGACTCATCTTTATAATACGCTTCAAACTCATGGTTTTACAGTGTACTTAGTTCGCAAACAAGGAGATACTATCACCGTTTTAAATAGTGACACGAACCAAACTCACAACCATTCCCTGAGTCCGCCACCTGAAATTCTGGTTATTGAAGATTTTATTAATCAAATTAAGGCGATTATTAGACTCGAACAAACTCGCACCGGAAATCTTTGGGTTAAACTGTCTAAGGTTTCTAATTTATTTCGCCGCCAGCACCAGACAACAATGAGTTACGTTGTGTCATGGCACTGCCCGGGCAAAACGGTTCCAGATTTTTTTCTTGATTACCCGAATGAGTTTGTATTACATAACTTATCGGAACAGTCCGGTTTATATGTTACCTTGTTTGAAACGAATCCTTCAGTTATCGCTCCTACGAGTGCCTCGACCGAATCTCAAGTTTTAGAAAATTCCCAAAATACAACAATTAAATCCAAGGTTGAGCTAGAACAAGAATTAGCTAGAATTGTGAAAAAGCTCATGGCTGATTCAGGTCAACCCTCTGTTCCTCTCTCTAATGTTAGTACTGAATTCTGCAAACATCATAAGCAAGGAATTACTCAGGTGCTTAAAGAATTGGGTCTCGGTGTTAAATTTATATGTTTTTTAAAGCAATCTTCATTGTTTAAGCTTGAAAAATCCGGAATTAATTATAACATTGCCATTTGTAAGGCAGCAAAAAAAACAGAAATAGCGATTCAATCAACTAAAATGCAGATAAACTCCCTCAAAGAATTAGAGAAAATTATCAAAAAAATAATTGAGACAAGGATTCAGGTATTGGGAACTAAGGATATAGCAGTAAATGATCTAAAACAAGCGTTTCAGAATCAGTACCAAATGACAGCGGATGCCTGTGTGAAAAACTTTGAATCCAAGTCAAGTTTGATTAAATTCTTACGCAACCGTCCAACTTTGTTTAGTACAACGTTGATTAACACAGATTATCGAGTCGCGATCGCGAAAGAGTTAAACTGAAGATACATCCCATTCTCCTAACCAATCTCCAACGTATTCAAGAAGTCGGGGATCTAGTTCCTTACGTGTTGGACAATAAGTCTGTACCGTTATAGGATAAAAATAACCAGGGTTAATTTTGCGGAATTAGTCTGAGATTTAAAATGACAAGAGTCTATGATTTATTAATCCAAGGCGGTTTCGTCATGCTGCCCCTGCTGGGATTATCTATATTAACGATATCCTGTGGGCTAGATCGTGCTTGGTTTTGGTTTCAATTATTAAGCCAAGAAGCCACCCTGGTTAACGATGTGCTAGGGACGGCACATTCTAACTTAGAACAGGCTAGAGACATCGCTGAATCGGCTCAAAACTTGCCCATTGGTCGCTTTCTCTATGCACCCCTCAAGCTGAAACAGCCAACACCAGAAACCTTTCGTTTAGCCATGGAAGCCGCTGGTGATAAAGAATTAATCAAAATGCGAAAAGGTGAAAAACTACTGGAAACCATTGTAGCGGTTGCCCCTCTATTGGGTCTATTGGGAACGGTTACGGGTTTAATTAGTACATTCAATAACCTAAAAATTGGTGGGGGTGGGACAACCGTTGAGGCAACAAAAGTGGCTGGAGGTATTGGTGAAGCGCTAATTACTACAGCAGCGGGTATGATTGTGGCAATTATTGCGCTTTTAATTCTCCGAACTATCGTCACGTTACACTCCCAGCAAATGGACTACTTTGCAGAGGTGGGAAGTGAACTAGAACTTGTTTATCGCCAGGTTTGGTATGAACCCCCCCTCACCCTCTCCTGACAGGTGTAGGTTTTTTATTTTATGGTTGGGACTAGACTTGGAGGACAAGGAAGGAAAGAAGACAAGGGGGGAAAACCGTACAGAATTCGGTTCGGTCAAACTAACTTCTAAAAGCCGAAACGCCCTATTTTTCGTTC